>JAICQI010000362.1 GCA_025937955.1 Pyrinomonadaceae bacterium | reverse complement strand
GTTTGTGAGCGCGCCACCATGTGCAAGACCGCCGGCGCCGTGGTTGCCGCAGTTGAGACCGCCGTCAGTCTGACCGCCGCTGCCACCGTTGCCGCCCACAGCCGAGTTGCTCGCAAACGTGGCAGTGTTGATGACGAGGCTTCCGCTGTCTGCGAAAATTGCTCCACCACGCGCAGCACCACCGTCGCCGGCCATGTGACCGCCGAGGCAGGTGGTGCCGAAAGCATTGCCGCCATCACCGCCGTTGGCTGCTGCAAGGTTGAACGTGGAGTTGGTCACCGTCACATTGCCAAGACTGTAGATGCCGCCACCCATAGCTTCACCACCTGGGTTGGCGCCATTGCCACCAGTGCCTGAGTTACCGCCGTTCGCGGAAGTGCTTTCAAACGTGGTGTCGTTAATAGTTACCGTTCCGCCGCCGACCCACAATCCGCCGCCCTGGGCCAAGCCGCCAAAACCGCCGTTGGTCTGGCCGTTTTGATCCTGATCGCCACCGTCGCCTCCGGTAGCAGAGCTGAATTCGATGAGTGACAAATTAATATTGAGCGTGCCGTTTTCGAAGTAGATCGCACCGCCTTTAGCCGCACCGCCGTTAGCGTTGTTGAAGATGCCGCCGTTTCCGCCCGAGGCGGAGTTGGCTGAAAATTTACTGCCGTTGATGATCACGTTGCCCGTTGTTCCGAGAACTGCCAGGCCGCCGCCCTGGGCCTCGAGAGTGGTGTGTTGATTTACAACGCTATCGCCTTTGCCTAACGCTTCGCACGCCTGGATTAGGACGTTGGTCAACGTCACGTTGCCACCGGTGTTGAGGATGCCACCGCCGTTGCGATGTGTGTTTTGGGCGGCGGGATCGGTACTCGCGCCGCTGGTTCCGTTGTCAGCAGCCTTGCCGTTACGAATGAGCACGTCCTGGAAGATCGCGGTCACGTTCGAATTAGTGATGTGGAAGACGCGGTCGCGAACGTTGCCGGTGTTCAGCGCGTTCGCATCAATGATTGATGCGTTTACTCCTGACGAGCCGCCACCAGCTATGGTCACTGAGTGAACGGTCGTGGTTATGTCGAGGTCGCCGGTCGCGGCGTTGTTCTCCTGTGTGGCGTTCGTCAAAGTGAGGTTATAGGTGGTCCCTGGTTGCAGGTTAATGACGACTGGGTCAGCGTTCGGATCGCTGTTGGCGGCAATGATTGCGCCGCGCAAACTGCAATCGTTGGGAGCGACGGTGCAGGCGCTGGCGCCGGCGAGATCATCATTTCGATCTACGTCGAAGGTTGTAATGAATAGAGGAAGGGGAGCCGCTGAACGCGAAGCTGCGTGTTGCGTAAAATTCAAAAATACGCCGCCGAGCAAAATGCCGAGCGTTAATACCGACCAGGTAATTTTTCTTTTCATGGGTGTACTCCAACTGATTAGTTTCTCGGTTACTCCAAATTGAACCCAGGGATAGTTACTGAGGGTGGCTTGAGTGAGGAGTGAAGGTGGCGGCCACGTCGGAAAATAGTCCGCAATTCGTCGGGCATCTAAATACACCTTTCCCGTGTTGGGCGGCAAGTGAAATTCGAGCACCCGAGTTCAAGCTGCATTCGTTTTTTTAAAAACCTTCGGCGGGAGTTTTATTAGTGAGCCCGCTAACGCGGCGCCGAATTGGTTGGAATGCTGAGGGAATCCAATGGTCGATTTCGCGTTATACGTAAAGCAGGGCGGCCAATTGCCCAGAGGGTCCTGGACAGCTTTATGAAGTGATGTATCAGTCCGTTAATAGTCACCTGCTATCTGTTATACGGAACAAGCCAGTCCAGGGGGCTTATAAACGGTTCAGTTTTCTGGCGCTAATTCAGCGGCATTCCCTTACGTGCGGATCTGAACTGTTCCATTTCAATTACCGGTCCAACCGGCTAGGAGATTTGTATGGCTACCACTCAAGATTATTACCGTCCCCAGGACTACACTCAAGAGGGGATTAACTATGGACAACGACAAATCAACTATGCGCTTACTCAGGCAGATAGAGCGATCGTTGAGGTTCTCGCTCTTATGAAAGCCGCACTTGAGGCACCCCCGGGTAGGGCAGATACTTTTGTCACCCGACTTAACACGGCTATGGATGCGGCTACCAAAGCTATTAACCATGTTGCAGGAATCAGACCGCCAGGTTGTGACGAAACGTGGACACCTCCACCTCCACCTCCACCTCCAACTGAACCCGCAAGCTGATATCTCCGTGGAGTACGGCAACAGCGAACCTGCAATAACAGCACGTTCGCTGTTGCTATCTCATCGTCGCGACGTTGGGGGATTTATTCCCACGTAGACATGCGATCTTCTTATAGTCGGGTGACCAGGTATATGCATAGATCTGATCGGTGTTGAAACGAGTGATCTGCTTCTCGGCTCCCGTATCGAGATCGTAAATCCAGATGTTTGAATAACCGTCTGCATTTTTTACGTAGCTCACCTCGCGGCCGTTTGGCAGCCATTGAACGCTTTGCCATTCCTGAACAGGTACATTGAAATATCTGAAAGCCTGGCCGCCCTGGGCAGGGAAAATGGCTACGTCACGTGAACCGGAAACTTCGTCGTAGCGACCCGCGATGAATTGACCATCGGGGGAAAATACCGGCATGCGATATCTCTCAGCCACTTTTACGGGCTCACCACCAAGTAAGGGCACCTTGAAAATACTGGTGCTTGATTGGACCAGATTGTCGTACGCCACCCATTGATTGTCCGGCGAGACTGACGGATAGAAGTTGCCATCACTGAAGGTGAGTTGTGTTGGATCGCTGCCATCCTCAGCGTTTATACGCCAGATGTTGAAGGCACCGGCTCGGTTTGACGCAAACACAATAAATCGTCCATCGGGTGATGATGCCGGCATGAAGTTGTCGCCCGCGTCCGCCGTAAGCTGGACTTGATTAGAGCCATCAGGGTCAATTCGGGAGATATTCAGCCGCTCCTGCGCCATTGCCGAGTACACTATCTTTTCCCGCCTGGTCCAACTAAGGCCAAAGTAGAGACCAACCCCACTCGCGATCGAAGTCGCGCGCGTAAAGTCGTCAATTGGTACCACCCATATCTTCCACTGTCGATTAGCTTGCACAGTTGCGAGGGTTTTGCCCGCTAAACTGACATTGCTGTATTCACTTAAATCGGTGGTGATTCTCTGCGCCGTTCCATCAGGAAAAGAGATCCACCACAACTGATGAGGGGCCGTCTGACGTACTGTGGCGCTGACAACCAGCCCAGTCATGTCGTGGTACCAGGCTATCTGTTGCATTGAGAACCATGATTGATTGCCGATTATTCGCTCGCGCCCCTTTTCCAAATCGAATCCCACCAAATTCATCTGCCAGCTCTTTTTCCAATCGCCTGCGGGATAAATAACTGTGCTGCCGTCGGGCGACCAGGCGACGCCATAAAGAGAGAGCGTATCGCCGTTTTTGCGTCTGGCAACGACCTGCTCGTTCGTTCCATCGTTATTCGACAGCACGAGGGAAAATTCCGTTGTTTCCTCGTTATAACGTACGAAAGCAAAGCGGTCACCTTGTGGAGAGAAGCTAATCGGACTATCCACGCCTTCTTTCAGTTTTATGAGATTGGGACTGGCCAATTCGAGCAGGTAGAGAATGCCGTCGCTGGTTTTCTCTGTGCGCGTGACGTAGAGGTGATTACCATTGGGTGAGAACGAGATACCAAGGTACTTCACGTCGGCTGCGGGAACGACGACGAACGCGTTGGGGTTGGTAGTGTTGGTTAAGGTCAGATTTTGCTTTCCATTTTGTTGTTCGGCATGGGCCACCCATGTCCCATCAGGAGAGATTGCTGCGCAAACAGACGTTCCGGCGTCCGTCAATGGTTCCATTGGCCGGTTTTGAAAGGGGCTCGGGTGCGGCCCCGAGTTCGAAAGTAAATAAATGAAAAGCAAAACAAGGGCGAAGGATGCAGCGAAGAGCGTTGCTCTCCTGTATGTTTTGATCTCGCCAAACAGTGAATCGGCGGTTATTACTGCCTGCGACTTGAGTCGAGTGAAAATTGCTGATCCGTGAGTGATCGGCGCCGGTGGCAACTCCGCAACTGAACTTATGTAACCTTCGTCATTATTGTGCTCGAGCTGCCATTTCACTTTATTCAAGTCAGCAGTAAGCTTCGATACGGTCTGGTATCTTTGAGCGCAGTCTTTTTCGAGAGCTTTCTTAATGATTTCGCGAAGCTGGATCGGTATATCGTTAAGCTCTGGTTGTGAGGTCAGAATCAGAGCGATCGACTCATTAGGTGCTCGCGCGTTAAAAGGGATGGTGCCGGTGAGCATCTCGTAAAGCACCACCCCGAGACTCCAGATGTCCGTTCGCTCGTCCACCGGAGCCTCGCGGAGTTGTTCGGGAGACATGTACTTGACCGTGCCCATTACCATGTTCGGCTCGGTGTGTAATTTTGTTTGCGCTCCATTGGCGTGTTGCTGCTCCGGCAGGATTTCAGTCAGCTTCGCGAGGCCGAAGTCAACTACTTTCACGTAACCGTCAGGGCGCAACATGATGTTTTCAGGTTTGATGTCGCGATGAACGATGCCTTTTGAATGGGCGCTGGCCAACGCATCTCCAACCTGAATAATGATGTCCAAAGCCTCAAGGGGTCTGAATGTTCGGCGCGCCAGTTCATCCCTGAGCGTGGGGCCCATGATGAATTCCATGGCAATGAAGTGCCGGCCGGTTTCCGTGACTCCGATGTCGTGGATCACACAAACGTTGGGGTGATTCAGCGCAGAAGCGGCGCGTGCTTCCTGTTCGAAGCGTTTTACGCGGTGAGGATCTTTAGCGTATTCCGGCGAGATAAATTTCAGCGCGATCTTGCGGCCCAGTTTTGTGTCATGGGCCTCATAGATTTGGCCCATGCCGCCCGAGCTTAAGAAACACTCGATCTCGTACTGTCCGACTTCCTGACCGGCAGAAAACTCGCTAGGTCCGTCCGCGAGCATGCCGGCGGCAAACTCGTATGCGGGTTGGGTGAGAAAGTTTTCGGTCTCCGCGTCTGCGATGAGCAAGGTTTCCACCTCTTCCCGCAGTGCAGCATCGTTTCCACAAACTTGATTGAGAAAAACTGAGCGCTCAGCAGGCGCGTGGTCCAAAGCGGAGTGAAATATCTCTTTTATTCGCGGCCATCTATCATGGGTGATCATGTCAATACTTGCAGTAGTGGTTGCATGGTTGCCGACTATAACGCGAGATCCGTTGGCTAAGTCCCTCAAGAACCGTTATTGGTTTTGGTCAGCTCGCGCTTCAGATAGGCCTTTGCCAATCTCCATTCACGTTCGACTGTCGCGTGCGACGTCTGCGTCAGCTCTGCAGTCTCTTCGATAGTAAAGCCGACAAAAAACCGCAAAAGAACTATTCGCGCCTGTTCCGGATCGATTGCCTCGAGCTTGCTCAAGGCGTCGTGGAGTGCCAGTAAGTCAATATCAGGCTGAGAACCAAAACCGGCCACGTTTCTGATCGACACGCATTTCCGATCGCCCCCGCGCTTGGTGGCAGCATGCTGGCGCGCATGATCGACGAGAATCCATCGCATAAGTTGCGCGGCGACGCCATAAAACTGCTCCCGGTTCTGCCAACTTATCCGGTGCTGCTCAGTGAACTTCAGGAAAAACTCATTTACCAGGGCGGTAGGTTGTATCGTGTGCTCGCGGCGCTCACGGCGGAGGTAGGTCACAGCGAGCCGGTGTAGTTCGGGATAGACAAGGGGTATCAACTCGTCAAGTACCTTGTTGTCTCCATTGCTGAAACGTTTGAGTAGTTGAGTGATGTTCTTGGGGACTTGGGGATCTTCGGGCCTGTGAGTAGCCATTCGTTATCTCTTTTCTATCTGACAACATAAATCGCGAGAGTGGGTGGGCGATGCAAGGCGCCCGAGGCCCCTGATTTTACCATTGGAAAAAATCTGAGGGAATCTGACAGCGCAATACGCGTTTAGCTTAGACAAGAAAACAGGAATAGACCAGATTAGGTCTATTTCGGTTGGAGTAACTCACCCCGCCCCCGCTAGAACAAAGTGGCTGAGCATGCTCAGAATCTCCCGCTCAGCCACTTTGTTTCTTTAGTTGAGCCACGAACCAAACAAATAGAATACGCCGAAGGCGTTCGCTAATTTCAGCCCAGGGTTGGAGCGCAGCGACAACACTGGGTCATTAATTGCGAAATGTCGTCGAACCCTGAAAGGGTTCGCATCGCGATGCACCCCTTCAGGGTTTGAATATTTTTTATGCGTAACCCCAGGGTTGTCGCGGCGCTACAACCCGGGGCTGAAGTTAGCGAACGCCTTCGGCGTATTTG
>JAICQI010000039.1 GCA_025937955.1 Pyrinomonadaceae bacterium | reverse complement strand
TCAAACGCGGCCACCATGCCGAAGGATCCGATTTCGTCCGATGCACCTAATGGAATCTGATAGACGCGCTCGCCACGCTCCTCCAGCGCGCGTGCGACTTCCTTCATTCTCGCTGCCCGCTCCTTACTTGCTCCTACGGAATGAATCTTCACGCCGAGCATTTCCGCCACGCGCCAGTTTGCGCGAGCCGCTTCCGGATTCCCGCCGCTGAGTATCAGTTCACACTTCAATCCTAAACGTTTGGCAATCAGCGCCGTGCTTCGCGCCAGGTTAGAAGTGATCGAGCCGGTGGTAACGATCGTCGTTGCTCGTCGCGATAGCGCATCAGCCATCACGTATTCGAGTTTGCGGAGCTTGTTGCCTCCGCCGAGATAGCCCGTGAGATCGTCTCGCTTAATCCAAAGTTGCGGTGCGCCGGGTATCGCTCGTCTCAGCCGGTTGAGCGGCTCAATCGGGGTGTTGAGATTGACCAATCGAAACCTCGGAATGTTGGCGAACAACTCAAGCGCCGAATCGTTAATTATTGCTGTACTCATAATTCGTCCTTCCTACTGCACGTGCGTCTTCAACATTTCTCAACCAACCGCCGAAAACCGGGAGCCGGTAACCGCAGCGCATCGCGTAACCTCCTTCTCCAGAAAATCGACCAATCTCACGTGCGGATCGAATCCGATCACACGCGTTGCATCGGCGACAAAGTTGGAAAGCGCATTGATGTCGTAATAGAGCAACGAACCATCGCGATCGTCGACGATGTACTCGACACCGCCCACGTCGATCTGTGCTGCCTGGACGATTCGTTCCACCGATCTGATCACGTCGCGAGGTGGTTCAAACGCTTCCACGCGCAAACCCGATTTAGGCGCATCCACCGGACATGCCACGCGCGCGAGCTCAACGCCGTCCGTGGTTTGGCAGATGTCGGCCGGGCAGAGATTAAAAGTCTCGCCGGTAGTGAAGACTTTGATTCCGTAGAGATAATTTCCACCGAGCGTTTCGATTCTTGTGATGTGTCCGCCGCGTGGTGGAATAAACTCCTGGACCAGCGCTGTTTGATCGATGCCTAAATTAACTCTGCCTTCTTCGACCGCGGCGCTCAGTTCCTCGCTCGAATCAAATCGCACAATGCCGGCACCACTACCGCCGACGTTTGCCTTCACGACGATCGGAAAACGAAGACCTTGGGAAGCAGCGATTGCCAGCGCCGGATGATTAATCACGCGTGCTCGTGGATAAAGCAGGTTGAGCGAGTCGAGCAGAGAGAGTTGGCGCGCCTTTGAGATCTCGATCGCAAAAGCTTTCTGACCGTTGATGACTCGGGTCCCGAGGTTCTCGAGGTAATCAAGATATTGAACGGTGTAGAAGATTCCCTGACCGTGACCACGTAAGTATGCGGAAGGGCTCATGCGGTTGAACACAACCGCGTACGGTCTTTCGTTATCACCCGGATCGTAACTGTGATGAGTGGCATCGAGGCTCACGTAGCGAAGCGCGCGGCGATTGAGTTCCGTAAAGAGTGGCCGAAACCAATCGGGATGCTCGTAGTAGATAGCCAGAGTTCTTGACATCGTTTTTCCTCGCTTATTTGCCGGTTAAAAGCAAAAAAAGGCCGCTCGAAAGGAGCGGCCCTGGTGAATGCTTATGATTGCGTTGAATCTATGTCACATACACAACAGTCCGCTCATTCGACGGCGTACAACAACAGAAACAAGCACACATCTGATCGTTGCGACGAACTGAAGAAACGAACTGATTAGACGTGGCTTTCATTAAAATTATTTCCGAGGCGCTTACAATACTTTAGCCCGCGGAATGATGTCAACGTAATTAGGCCGCGGGATTGCACGGATAAATGCGCATTGACTTCTCTCGCGGTTAAACGGAAAATAACAACGTTTCGGCCCAGACTCAGACGCTCGCCGAGTTAGTTAAATCATTCCTGAATAATATGACTTTATCCCCCTTCTTGCGCATCCATCGCGTTGTGCTTTTTATAGAGTTTGTTTGTCTGGTCACAACGTTCTCAGGCGTGATCTTCGTTGCTGCCCGCAATGACGAAGGTAGTCCGAGTGTGGCGACCAATCCGTCTATAGAAGGCAGGGTCGTCGATGGCTTCGGCAGACTGCCGCTGAGCTTCGTGGCCAACCGAGGCCAGCACGAACAAGCAGTCAAGTTCGTCTCAAACGGTCCCGGCTATCGCTTGTTTCTTACCGCGAACGAAGCGGTGCTTACACTGCGAAAGCCTCAAGCAGACACGAAAGTACGCGAAGGTTCAGTCCTGCGATTGAAGATGATCGGCGCTAACGCCGCTCCGCAGGTCAAAGGCCACGCCGAACTTCCCGGCAAAGTGAATTACTTCATCGGCAACGATCCACAGAAATGGCAGCGCAACATTCCGACGTATCGCAAGGTCTATTACAAAGATGTCTATCCCGGTATCGACGTCGTGTACTACGGAAAGCAGCGCGAGCTCGAGTACGACTTTGTCGTGGCTCCGGGCGCGAATCCGAAAGCCATTAAGTTCACTGTCGAAGGCGCGGACCAGATCCGTTTGGACGGGACCGGTAATCTCTTGCTCAACTTAAAGCACGGCGAAGTGAGATTGCATAAGCCGTTGATCTATCAACTCACTGAGCAGGGCAGCCGGCGTGAAGTAAAGGGCGATTATGTAATCAAGGGAAGGGAAATCAGATTCAAAGTTCAGGCGTTTGATTCCGGCAAGCCGCTGGTCATCGATCCGGTATTGTCGTACTCGACTTTCTTAGGAGGTGCCGATAGCGAACAAGCTTTTGGTATCGCCGTAGATTCACAAGGTAGCGCATACGTTACCGGCTCAACCGATGATGACTTATTCCCTGGCACATTCCCCACGACCGCCGGAGCTTTCAAAACAACAAGCCAAGGTGGTAGCGCATTCGTCAGCAAGCTCGATCCAACCGGCAGTACACTGGTCTATTCCACGTATATCAGCAGTAACTCGTTCGGGAGGTCCATCGCCGTGGACGCATCGGGCAATGCTTACGTTACCGGGACTACAACGGCGAATGACTTTCCCATCGTCAATGGCCTAAAGAGTTCAATCAATTCCCAGGACGCCTTTGTTACGAAATTAAATTCGTCCGGCTCGGGGTTGTTGTTTTCGACTCTCCTGGGGGGAACTAACGAGGACTCCGGCAGTGGCATCGCAGTGGATGGCAACGGCAACATCTACGTCGTTGGATCGACCTTATCAACAAACTTTCCGACAATAAATGCAATCCAGTCCAATCTCGGTCCGGGATCGGGCTGTTACGATGGCTTTGTCACCAAGATTGATCCGTCTGCGCCGTCCTACGTCTTCTCGACGTACCTCGGCGCCACGGGCTGTGATCATGCAACTGCCGTTGCCTTGGATACTTCGGCCGACGTTTACGTGACTGGGTCAACCGACTCTTTAAACTTTCCCACGACGGCGAATGCATTCCAGGGAACAAAAGCCAGTACCATCTTTTCCGACGCCTTCGTAACAAAACTCACGACCAGCGGGGTACTTGTATATTCGACTTATCTCGGTGGCAGTACCAGTGATTTGGGTAATGGAATTGCCGTGGACACCTCCGGCAATGCGTACGTCGTGGGCTCGACTTCTTCAGTGAATTTCCCCACGCTTAATCCGATCCAAGCCACCATCAATGGTGCAGAAGCCTTTGTGACGAAGCTCAACAGCCAGGGCTCGGGACTTGTTTACTCGACCTTTCTGGGTGGCACAGGCGCCGACTTCGGTCGCGGCATAGCGGTCGACTCTACCGGCAACGCTTACGTGACCGGAGTTACCAACTCTGTCGAATTTCCGATTACAACGGGCGCACTACGCACAAGAAGTCCTATATATAAGAGCATCGATGGAGCGAACAACTGGGCCAACGACAATTACGGCTTCGCGGCCGAAGCCGTACTCGATATCGTTATTAATCCCATCCAGCCGTGGATTCTCTATGCGGGAACAGGAAACGGCGTCTTCAAGAGCACTAATGCCGGCAGAACCTGGTCGCCAGTGAACAATGGCCTGAACGCTCGCAGGATCAGCGCGATAGTTATCGATCCGTTAACTCCATCCACACTGTATGTCGCCGGAACCGCAGCCAGCAGCAGCAACAATGGTGTCTACAAGACTACTGACGGAGGAGATAGTTGGAACCTGCGCAAGACCGGATTGGCTAACAGTAGTGTCATCAGTTTAGCTATCGATCCTGTGTCGCCGGCGACGTTATACGCCGGGTTGGTTGGTAGTTCAGTTCACAAATCTACTAACGGAGCGGATAACTGGACGCCGACCACTGGTCCACCTTCCTTTGCAGCGTCTTTGGCGGTCGATCCGTTTAACCACACGACAGTTTATACCGCGGAGTTATCGAGTGCCGGTGGTGTTTTTAGAAGTACCGACTCCGGAGCGACCTGGCAATCTGTCAGCTTGAATCAAACAGGATCGAATGCCCGGTGGGTTGGTGTAAGTCCGCTTACGGCTGGACTGCTGTACACCCAGACGAACTCAGGAACCTTTAAGAGCACAGATGGCGGAGATCACTGGTCCCAGGTGTCGTCTCTACCAGGTTTCACCGGTAGAATCGTTTTCGATCCCGTAAGTTCATCCACACTTTATTTCGTGGCGTCTGCTTCTTCATCGTCGTTCATTAATGGAGTGCTCAAGAGCACGGACAATGGACAAACCTGGGTTGCGATGAATGAAGGACTCAACGCGTCTTCCGCAAGCGCACTCGCAATCGATCCTCTCATGCCTTCAACTCTATACGTTGCATGCGCTGTGGGTCGTGATGATGCGTTTGTCACCAAGATCAATCCGGCGGGCAGCGCCCTCGTTTATTCAACCTTCCTTGGCGGCACGTCAGCTCCGGGGTTTCTTTCCGCCAACGCTGAAGGCAATGGCATTGCAGTGGATTCGACTGGTAATGCCTACGTTACCGGCATGGCCTTCTCTACGGATTTCCCGGTCACTCCGAGTGCCTATCAACCTTTCCGTCGTGGAGCCACCGAGGTCTTCATTTCGAAGTTGGCCAACTCGTACCTCATCAACGGTCACGTTCGCGACGGAAGCAACGCGCCAGTTGGTGGAGTCGAGGTGGTTTTGACTGATGGTTCGTCGATTACATCGATGACAACCGAAGGCGATGGGTCTTACGAGTTTTCACGTTTACGTGAAGGAGGAAGTTTTACTGTAAGTGCGACAAAGCCGCATTTCACGATCGCGCCGTCGAGTCAGACATTCAACAATCTAAACAGCGATCAAGTTCTGGACTTTACCGCGACTACCACGAACGCGTCGTTTTTCACGATCAGTGGTCAGATAAGTGAGAACGGTGCCGGTTTGCCTGGCGTTACCGTGACCCTTAACGGCTCTCAGCCGGGCGTACGGACCACCGACAGCAACGGAAACTATTCATTTGAACTCGCCGGCGGTGGCAACTACACGGTGACACCTTCGATCGTTGGTTTCACTTTCGCAACCGCAAGCCAAACTTTCAACAACCTGAGCGCTCCGCAAACAGCAAACTTCACTGCCACTCGTCAGAATTTTGTGGTGACAAACGTTAACAATCACGGCCCCGGATCTTTGCGCGAAGCAATTCTCAATGCTAACGCAACCGCCGGTAAGGATACGGTTACATTCAATATTCCCGGAGCGGGAGTGAAGGTCATTCAGCTGTTGGTGTCGCTTCCGGAAATCACTGATCCAATCGTTATCGATGGCACAACGCAACCCGGATACGTGGGCTCACCACTCATCGAGCTCGATGGAACGCTTGCACCTGGCGATGGTCTTGTTATCAAAGCGGGCGGCAGCACCGTGAAGGGCTTGGCGATTGGCAACTTCATTTTCGGTGTTGGTCTCGAGTTGAGTAATTGCAACAACAACATTGTTCAGGGGAACTACTTCGGCGTCGATGCCACGGGTATTACCGCGCGACAGAATGTCGTCGGAATTGCACTCTCCGGTTCGTCAAACAATCTAATCGGAGGAACCACCGCCGCTGCACGCAACGTTGTTTCTGCGAGTGAGTTTAGCGGCATTGCAGTATTCGGCACCGGCAACACTGTTCAAGGTAACTTCATAGGTACTAATGCTGCTGGAACAGCGGCGCTCAAGAATGGCACTAACGGCATAGATATCCCGCCAGAATTTACAAACAATGTCATCGGTGGAACCGTGCCGGGCGCCGGCAATTTGATCTCCGGAAACCCGACAGGAATTGCTACCAGGGCTTCCGGCACCATCATCCAGGGCAACTTGATCGGAACGGACGTGACCGGCACTCATGGCCTCAGTAGTAATGCGATCGGCATTTCCATTTCAGGCACTAACCAGTTGATAGGAGGAACAACTCCAGGCGCCGGAAATGTGATTTCAGGCAATCTTGTCGGTATACAACTCGGGCCGAGTGGACCGCAGGGAAATATCATTCAGGGCAATCTCATCGGCTTGAATGCGCCGGGTACAGGACCGCTGCCGAACCTTGTCGATGGTATCCAAATCACGGATTCATCGAACAACACGATTGGCGGGACGCAAAGCGGAGCCGCCAACAAGATTGCTTTTAATGGTGGAACAGGCGTGAGGGTCTTATCCGGTTCGGGCAATGCAATCCGTGGCAATTCCATCTTTTCAAACGGCTTTCTCGGAATCGATCTCGGTGGAAATGGTCCAACTGTTAACGACCCCGCCGACACAGATACGGGCCCAAACCTGCTACAGAACTTCCCCCTGTTAACGTCGGTGCAAACAAGCAGCGGTAACACGAGGATCCAGGGAAGTCTGAAGTCCACACCAAACACCACCTTCCAAATCGATTTCTATTCGAATGCTGCTTTAGACTCACCGGGAAACGGTGAAGGCGCACTATTCTTCAGTACGACCTCCGTAAACACCGACGGCACCGGCGACCTGACTATCGACGTGACTATCCCAGAAGTGCTGAGCGCAGGACGCGTGATTACGGCAACCGCGACCGATCCGAATGGGAATACATCCGAGTTTTCGGTTGGTGATCCAACTGCCGCCAGCGGTAATGTGCAGTTTAGTCTGAGTGTTTTTCAGGTCATCGAGGATGTCGGTCTTGCGACAATAACAGTTGTACGCACTGGTGGCAGCGCCGGTAATCTGTCTGTGAATTATGCGACTGCTGATGGTACGGCAACTACCGGTCAGGACTACACGTCCACGTCCGGTACGCTTAACTTCGGCAACGGCGAAACGAGCAAGACTTTCCAGATTCCGATTCTCAACGATTCCACAACCGAGCCCGACGAAACATTCACCGTCTCGTTGAACGCTTCCAATATTGAGGTGTTGGGGTCACTAAACACGGTGGTGATAACTGTTCAGGATCGCACGACAGTTCCGGTCTTATTCCTGAATGATGCCCTTGTGCTGGAAGGCAATCCTGGCACTACAACCCAAGCATTATTCCCGCTGACTCTTTCCGCAGCCACGGGCCGAACTGTCAGTGTTAATTTCGCGACTGCGAACGGCATTGCTACGGGGGGCGCTTTGTGCGGCGATCAAGGCACTGATTACGAATCAACTTCAGGCACGGTTACATTTCAACCGGGTCAGTTCTCTACTGTTATAGCGGTAAAGGTTTGTGGTGACAGTAGTGCGGAGGCGAATGAAACGTTCGGGCTAAGTCTTTCCAATCCTTCGAATGCAACGATCGACCGTGACCTGGCAGTGGGAACCATCATCGATGAAGATGTGCTGGAATTGATTCTTGAAGAAGGAAGTCCCGGGTTCATGCAGGCAGCAGCTCTTGATGCCGATCTTTACACCAGAGATCCGTTCCGCGTTATGAGGATCGAAGAGTTTCTTGGCGGGAATACGAGAGTGATTCTTTTTGCGCGGAACCTGCAACTGAATCCTGGCGAACCCGTTTCCGCAGTGATAGTTCGCCTGATCGGTAGCAATTTCCAGATCTTCAACGTGCCCGCTGAAGACGTGCGTGCAGTACCCAACACCGAGTTCATGCAGGTCATCTTCACGTTGCCAGACGGTTTGTCTCCCGGCACCTGCTCCTTAACGATCAGGGCCCACGGCCGCATGAGCAACATCGGCACCTTCCGGATCGCACAGTAGCTTTTGTTCGAAGCTGCGAAAAAGCAAATGTATTGTGCGCGGAACCTGCGAAGCAGGTGGTAGCATAAAGCCTGGGGCGCAAGCCCCAGGTCCGCGATCAAATATCAAATTCGAGCCCGCGGAGCGGGCGGCAGCGCTGTCGCCCGCTCCGCGGGCTCAATCGTTTTGTATGCCCTGAACCTGGGGCTTGCGCCCCAGGCTTTATGCTGCCGTCCGCTTCGCGGACTTAAAACTTGACATGGATGCGAATCTAAATAAAATACGGACGTTCGTTTTTATAGGTGGATGCCAAAACTCAGTCCCAGCGCAATCGAGAAGAACAAGAGTCGCATCGAAGAGGCGGCCAGGCAGCTCTTCATCAAGCAGGGTTTTCACGCCACCTCGATGCGCAACATCGCCGGCAGGGCAGGGACTTCGCTCGGCAACGTTTACAACTACTACCGCACCAAGGAACAGATCCTGGGGTCGATCATTGAGAAGTATCAGACGACCATCGACGGGCGCCTGCGTTCGATCTTCGACGAGATCGACCAGCCGCTAGAGCCCGAGTCGCTCATTCGCTTCGGCAAGCAGATCAAGAAGATGGTGAACGATCACCACGACTTCTGGCTGCTGATGTACATCGACGTGCTCGAATTCGAGAACCGCCACTTCCGCAAGATGTTTGAAGGGCTGGTTCACAACCTGCGACGCCGCTTCGCCACGCAGTTTGAGGAGATGAAGAACTGCGGCGCCGTGCATTGCGACGTCGATCCGGCAGTTGGTTTCACCGCGCTTTACATGCAGTTCTTCAACTACTTCCTGGTCGAGAAATTGTTTGGCGGCAACCGTCACTTCGGTTTGACGGACGATGAGGTAATCACGCAGTTGACGGACATGTATTGTCGCGGGTTGTTGCAGAACCACAATGGTGGTTCGACTAAGTCTTCGCAAGTGAGTCGCAAAAAGCACAAATCCTAAAGCTTCGACCGTTTGTGCTTTTTGTGATTTTCTTGCGGCATAAAGAAAAACGAACGTTCGTGTTTTTCGTGATGCTCCCCACCGTTGGGCCCAGACTTGTAGGAGGAATGTTATGTATCGAGTAGCTCTCAGTCTTCTCTTTATCACTCTCTGCTGCTTATCCACTACCTTCGCTCAGGGCGGCACCGGACAGTTGAGCGGCAACGTCGTTGATGCCAACGGTGCGGTCGTTCCCGGCGCCACCGTAAAGCTGACCAGCGGCGTCACCGCGCAGGAGCGCGCGACCGTTACCAATGACTCGGGCGACTTCGTCTTTACCCTCCTGCCGGCAGGCGTCTACAAAGCGGAGATCACCGCCGCGGGCTTTCGCACCGTTGTAGTCGACGAAGTGCGAATCAACGTCACGCAAACCACAACGTTACCGATCCGTCTGGACGCAGCCACAGTCTCGGGAATGGTGACGATCAACGCCGAGTCGCCGTTGGTGCAGCAGGAAACTTCGCAGGTGGGCCGCACGATCGAAGAACAAACGATTCGACAACTGCCACTGCCGACGAGAAACTTTCAACAGCTATTGACGCTTTCGCCCGGCACCTCCTCTTCGGTGGCGAATAACACCGAGCTCGGACGCGGCGATGCAATCATCTCAGTCAACGGCCAGCGCACCACCAGCAACAACGTGCGCATCAACGGTATCGACGCCAACTCGATCGGTACCAACTCCACGCCAAACATCGCCGTCCCCGCTACCGATTCACTACAGGAATTCATCGTGCAAACGAGTCTGTACGACGCCTCGCAGGGTCGTAACGCCGGCGGCAATGTCGAAGCGATCACCAAGTCGGGCGCGAACGCTTTTCACGGAAATGCTTACTACTTCCTGCGCAACAAAGCGCTGAACGCCAACGACTTCTTTCTGAACGCAGCGGGTCGGCCGCGGCCCACCCTGAACCGCAATCAGTTTGGCGGCACGCTCGGTGGTCCAATCATCAAAGATCGCCTGTTCTTCTTCGCGTCGTATCAGGGCACACGCGAACGCAACGGCGCCTCGCTGAACAACAGCCTGATGTTTCCGATCATTCCGCCGCAGTTGCGCGACAACAATCGTACGGCTGCCGGTTTGTCGGCCGCCTTCGGTGTGCCGGCCGCGGCAATCAATCCGGTGATGGTTTCGGTGCTCAATGCACGGTTGCCTAACGGTGAGTTTTTGATTCCGTCGTCGCCAACGACCAGCGGTTTGACTCCGATCTCGGGCTTGTCGCGTTTTCGTGAGAACCAGTTCAACGCCAACTTCGACTGGCGCTTGAATGACAAGCACACGATCAGTTCGAAGAACTTCTTCGCCAGCAATCCGACTTTTCAGGCTAACTACAACTTCGCCGGTCTCGGCAACGGCGTCACGCAACTACCCGGAACTGGTGGCTCGCTCGACATCATTCAGGATCTCAACTCGATTACTGACACGTACGTCTTTAGTCCGAACGTAGTTAACCAGGCGCGTTTTGGTTTTAGTCGCTTGCGAGTGACTTCAGTGGCGGAAGAACCTTTCACGGCGGCGCAATTCGGCATCAACAGCCCGCTGCGGAATGAGTTTCCGGGAATGCCGACCTTGACAGTTACTGGATTGTTTACTGTTGGCTCGTCCCCATTCGCGGATCAATCGTCGCGCATCAACGCGTTCACGTACGGCGACACCTTGTCAGTCGTTGCCGGCGATCATCGGTTGCGTTTCGGCGGTGAATATCGTCGTTCGCAGGTCAACTTCTTCTTCAACGCCTTCTCGCGCGGGCAAGTGATCTTCTCGAGCTTCAACAACTTCCTGATCGGCAACGGCGTCTCGATCATCGGCTCGGGTGTGTACGATCGCGCCCTGCGCGTAAATGATTGGAGCGGGTTCGCGCAGGATGATTGGAAAGTCAATTCGCGTCTGACGCTGAACCTCGGCGTGCGCTATGACTACTACGGTTATCCGGTCGATACACGTGGACGTCTTGTCAACTTCCTGCCGGATCAGTTTCGTCAGGGTACGACCGCCGCGCCGGCTGGTCCACCAAATGGCTTCGTGCAAGCCGGCAACGGAACGCTCGCCGGCGTGCCGACGGTTGAAGACACCCTCGTTCCCACCGACAAGAACAACTTCGCTCCACGCCTCGGGTTTGCTTATCGTTTGAACGACTCCGGCTCGCTTGTAGCGCGCGGCGGTTACGGCATCTATTACGATCGCTTCTCCACTCGTTACGCGAACACGCAGTTGCTCAATTATCCGTATCTCGCGTTGGCGGTGGGCTTGCCCGGCATCCTGCGAACCATGTCGGATCCGTTTATTCCGGTGCCGCAGCCGGGCCAGTTCCCGGTTAATCCGACGATTCCATCGCCGTTATCGCCACTCGCGCCGATCGTCGGCGTGCCGATCAGCGGCATCTTTATCGATCCGGAGCTGCGAACTCCGTACATTCAGCAATACAACGCGAACGTGCAGTGGGAGTTTGCCCACGACTTTCTGCTCGAGGCTGGTTACGTTGGTTCGAAGGGAACGAAACTGCTTCAGGTGATCACGTTGAATCAGCCGGTCTACAATCGTACTCTCAACGTTTTCACGGCCCCGTTTGGCACCGCGTTGTCGACGCAGAAGAACGTGGCCGGTGGCATTCAGCAGGTACAGTCGACTTCCAACTCGAATTACAACTCGTTGCAGCTCAGCGTTACGAAGCGCTTCAGTCGCGGTTTGCAGTTCCTGAGTGCTTACACGTACGGAAAGTCGAAAGACTATTACTCGGGCGGCACCATCAACGAGCTGTTTGCTGTCGCGGGCGATCAGTTTGACTGGAGGACAAACTATGGTCCATCCGATTTCGATCGGCGCCATCGTTTCGTCACCAGCTTTGTTTACGACTTGCCGAAGCTGGTTTCGGAATCGAGCTCCGCGAGAGTGTTGCTCAATAACTGGCAGTTGAACGGCATCCTGACTTTGCAAACAGGAACGCCGTATTCGGTTGTCGATATTGTGGGCAACAACATCATCCAGCGCGCCAACTTCGCGCCGGGATTCAGCGGCAGCATCGAGACGAGTGGCAGCACGCAGGAGCGGCTGGGCGGGTTTTTCAACACGGGTGCGTTCGCGCTTTCGAGACCGATTCTCGCGGGTACGAATCTTGGTGTGCCGAACAACCCGGCGTTCGATCCGAACAATCCGTTTGGAAACACGCCGCGCAATTTCCTCTACGGACCGGGACAGAAGAACATGGACTTTTCGATCGTCAAGTTCATTCCGATCCGTGAGTCGATCAGGGGCGAGTTCCGCACGGAATTCTTCAATCTCTTCAACTGGGCCAACTTCGCGAATCCGAACACCAACATCGCCGTGCCGTCGACTTTTGGACGCATCACCGCGACGAGCGCCGGACCGCGAGTAATCCAGTTTGCGTTTAAGTTGAACTTCTAATGATTGACTCAGCCGCAGATTTCCGCGGATGAACGCAAATCTGCGTTTATCTGCGAAAATCTGCGGCTAAAAAATGAATGCCTAAAGTATCTGTAAATGGTCTGAAGCTTTTCTACGAGATTGAGGGTGAGGGCGAGCCGGTTCTTTTGATTCCGGGGTTTGCGGCCGGTCGGTGGATCTGGTTTAAGCAGACTGCGGATCTGTCGCGCAAGTTTCGTGTCATCGTCTTCGATCCGCGTGGTGTATCTGCGTCTGACAAGCCGGAGGGTTCGCAAACGATTGGTTTACTCGCCGATGATATTGCGCACCTGTTGCAGACCATTGGCATTGAGCGCGCGCACGTCGTCGGCGCGTCGTTTGGAGGCTTTGTCGCCCAGGAGTTTGCGCTCCGGTATCCGGCGATGACGCGGAAGCTGGTGCTGTGCTGCACGAGCTATGGCGGACCAAATCACGTGGTCCCTGAGCCTGAAACTCTGGCTGCCCTGGCTTCGACCAAGGGACTCAACAGCGAAGAGCGCATGAGAGCGAACCTGCTGCTGGCGTTTACGCCTGAGTACGTTCAGACCCAGGTCGCTGAAGTCGATCGCGTTGTTCACCTGCGTGCGACGAATGAGGTGCCGGAGCACATCTATATGAGCCAGTTGCAGGCGGCGGTGAGTTTCAATGCGGAGGCGAAGGTGGAGCGAATCGCCAGTCCGACTCTGGTTTTGAGCGGCGATGCAGACGTGATCGTGCCGGTGCAGAACTCTCGCAACCTGGCGGCGAAGATTCCCGGTGCACAGCTTCGGATCATCGAGGGTGGAAGTCACACGTTTTTCATCGAGCAAGCGGAGGAGTTTAACCAGATCGTGAGTGAGTTTTTAGGATGAATTTCGCAAGAATCATCAGCACCGGGATTTACGTTCCTGAACAGATCGTCACCAACGCAGACTTGAGCTGCATCCTCGACGAAGACATCAACCCATTCGTGACCAGCGTTCTCGGTATTCATGAGCGACACGTTTGCGCTGAAAACGAAAGCACTGCTGACCTGGCGACACACGCAAGCCGCCAGGCGCTCGAAGCAGCGCGGCTCGACGCACGCGAGTTGGATTTGATCATTCTCGCTACCGACACTCCCGAACAACTTTCACCAGCCACGTCCGTTGTCGTGCAGCACCGACTTGGCGCTGTGAATGCGGGCACGTTCGACGTCAACTGCGCCTGTGCCGGTTTTGTAACAGCACTGGATACAGCGTCGAAGTTCGTTATCGCCGATGCTGCATATCGAAACGTGCTCGTCGTCGGTGCTTACGCGATCAGCAAGTATCTCGATTGGCACGATAAGAAGACGGCCACGATCTTCGCCGACGGCGCCGGCGCTCTCGTGCTTCAGGCAACAAACGATACCCCCGGTTTTCTTGCGGGAAAACTTCACGCGGACGGCAGTTTTCACGATCACATGGGAATCTATGCCGGCGGCACTCACTTGCCGATCACCAATGAAGTAATGGAAGAGGGCATGTGGACCAAGGTGCGGTTCGCGAAGAAGTATCCAGCGGAAGTAAACACGGAAGGATGGCCGGCGATCATCGAGCAGGTGCTGGCGAAAGCGAAGCTGACGCTCGATGAAATCAAACTGTTTCTGTTCACGCAGGTTAACTTGAGCACGATCAAGGAAGTGATGGGCAAACTCGAGCTGCCGATGGAGCGCACGCACACAATCATGCACAAGTGGGGCTACACCGGTTCGGCTTGTATTCCAATGGTGCTTCACGACGCGGTCAGTGCCGGGAAATTGTCGCGCGGCGACAACGTGATCATGTGCGCCTCGGGTGGCGGCCTAAATATGGCTTGCGTCGCATTTCGTTGGTAACCACAAACGCCAAAAGAATGAGCCACAAAAAGGCACAAAAAGCACATAAACAGTTTTCGTACTCAGTTTTGTGCCTTTTGTGCCTTTTTGTGGCTAAAAGTTTATGGAATATTCGACGGTCTATTCATTGTTCGCGGATCGTGTAAAGAATGCCGAGCCCAAGGATGTTTTCTACTTTCGTACCAACGATCAGTGGCAGGGAATATCGTGGCAGCGCTTCGAGCAGGAGACTTTGGAATTTGCCACGGCGCTGTTGGCGCATGGATTGAAACGCGGTGGCTCGGTTTGCATCCTGATGGGGAACGTCCCCGAGTGGCCCATCAGCGACATCGGCACGATCATGGCGGGTGGCGTTGGGGTTGGGCTTTATCCGACGAGCTCGGCGGAACAGATCGCCTACATCATCAATCACTCTGACGCCGAGTTTGTGCTGGTCGATTCACGCGAGCAGCTCCAGAAACTTCTCAGCGTCCGTGATCAGCTTTCGAAAGTCCGGCACATCATTGCGCTTGATGCGTCGGCATCGAGCGATGTAATCAGTTATCAAGAATTTATCGAGCACGGTCGAGCGGAACGCACGCGACTCGCATCGCTGTTGCAAGAGCGCGCAGAAGGCGCAAAGCCCGACGATGTCGCGATCATGGTCTACACGTCCGGCACCACGGGAGCACCGAAGGGCGCCTGTCTTAGTCATCGCTACATCATCAACAGCGTGGAATCGCTGCGGCAGACGATTCCGATTTACGACACCGACGTTTCTTTTTCGTACCTGCCCTTCTGTCACGTAGCGGAGCGGATTTCCGGTCTTTATAACCGTCTCTGCGCCGGCGCTTCAGCGTACTTTGTCGACGATCTGACGCGTCTGGGTGAGTACATGCTCGAAGTGAAGCCGACAGTGTTT
>JAICQI010000844.1 GCA_025937955.1 Pyrinomonadaceae bacterium | reverse complement strand
CACTGTTCTTTAGCCTTCCCTTTGAATTGCTTCCAGTTGCCCTTCATTTGATCCCAGTTCATGACAGGCCTCCTTTATAGCTTTATTCGTTGTCCGATAGGAGCAATCGACATACCGGAGGTATTTAAGGCGATTAGTATCGGCTGACACAAATTTCACCGTCCCGGAAGTGCCGCAAAATATAGTGCCATGTCTTGAAATCGGCACACAAGTGTCTCCGATCCAATAGATCAAAGGTCAGGGGTACCAGTTCGTTTCGAGATCTCAGCGGCGCGAAAAACTCACTCTCGCTCGGCAGGTTTAGCTCCTGAAGTTTCTCGGTTGCGACAATCCTTTTCATGCTGTTCTGCTTCCACCAACGAATTAAATTTTTCACCGCACGAACGACATGGGAACTCTGTATTGTCGATGTCTTTGCGTTCAGGTACACGTGTATCATTTTTCATATAGGTCCCCCGCGGCCTCAGAGATGTGCAACCGCTATGCCACGGTCGGGGACTGGTACTGAGTTGGTGCTCGCATTGGAATGGCTTTTGCGCTTCGTAGGTCGCTCTATACAACGCCGGCGGTTGCTCCCGGACGGCACGCCTATGAAAATTGCTAGAAGCATGTAATGGTATACGCTGGTAATTCAAGTCGCGAGTTTGATAGAAGACATTTAAATGTTTCAAGTGAAAGGCGGAGGCTAACATGGAACACAACGGCTCAGACAGAGTATCGGATAAAGTACGAGATCTTGCATCTCAGGTCGGTGAGCGTGCTGGGTCTGCAAGGGAGCAGGCCTCCGAAGCTGCTCGTCGTACTGCGGCCAGGGTCGGTGATCAAATGAAGACCGCCGCGGAACGAGTAAGGCAAACAGGGCCTCGGGTGGAGGCTGTCGTGCACAGCACGGCAGAGACTATCGCCGATAGGCTGGATCGGGGTGGAGCTTATTTTAGGGAGAGGCAGTACGAACAACTTATCGATAAGGCGACAAGGTATATACGTCAAAATCCGGTAACATCGCTGATCGTCGGCGTCGTCAGTGGTTTATTGCTCGCCCGCAAAGTACGACGATAGTTACTACGGTCGG
Organism: Pyrinomonadaceae bacterium; assembly: GCA_025937955.1. Classification (GTDB taxonomy): domain Bacteria; phylum Acidobacteriota; class Blastocatellia; order Pyrinomonadales; family Pyrinomonadaceae; genus PSRF01. Next base: position 1,636 of record JAICQI010000844.1, on the reverse strand, counting down.
TAGTACGAACAGCAACGAGGGCAAAACGCAAAGGATGTCAGATGGAACCATCGAAGAATGAGATTAGACGAGAAATTGAAGCTACCCGCGCCGCTATGGCAGAAAAAATCGAGACGCTTGAAGCACGTGTCGGTGATGCCATACAGGAAGCTAAACGTACGGTTGACCCCAAGTACCAGACGCAAAAGCGACCATGGCTGATGGTCGGCCTGGCAGTGGCAACGGGCTACTTGTTTGAAGGCATCATTTTCGGAAAAGCTCCACCCCGAGGGCGAGGGCGCAAGTTTTCAATCGATCCCGAACGGCGCGCCTACCTGGAAGGCAAACAGAAAGCCGCCGGCGGCGGAATCCTTCGGAGCATAGCCACAGCAGCCGGAGTTGCCCTGGCGCGAGACTACGCAAATAAAATAGTTTCTGGACGCAGTCTGCCTTCACGCTCGGCTCCGAACGACGATAGAGCGAAGGTTAGGTCGCCGTACGAATTATAATCCTGGCGTTAGTACCTCATCAGTAAGTGTGTCGGATTTGGCACACCCAGTGCGTCTTATCACGGAAACCGTCCCAACAGTAGTACACCACTCATCGAATGCTGTCGGTTTCGCCAATGTATTTGGTATATTGAAAAAGCGTCTTGTCTGGAATATGTTTTGCCTTTGCGGTTACAAGTTACAGCTGCGCAGCTTTAATCTTGTCGATGCACAGGAGGTGCGATCATGAAGTCGCAACGCGTCAGGTGGGAAGAACAAAGTTTTTGGCAATTAGTATTTGGTCAAAGTAAAGTTAATGGGGCTCGATATGATGGCGAGAATTTGACGACATCCCCTTGGCGCTGGCCCACGAACACTTATTTGCAACGGCGTCGTCAATTGTTGAAAAACAGCCAAGCGTTTAACCAGGCCGACCAAGATGAGACCGGCGGCGTTTTTTATGACGCCCTCTACGATAACGGCAACCAGGCTCTTGCTGAGTTTCGCGAATCGAGTTCGTTACGGAATAATTGAGAACTTGATCGATTTTCTTTTCTGCCTCTGCTGCAATCTCGCGCTGTTTAGGAATTCTTAGGCCGACAAAACAATCGGCCATTTTCTTTTTGCGTGTCATGCGAGTAGCACTCACAGCACAGCGGCCCTGAATAGCGGCTTTTTTTATTGAAACTTGCTTTAGGAATCGTCTTGCGCCGCGCGGTGGATGCGGCCGCAGGGATGGAACGTCCATGTCGGTGAGAAAGATATTACAGCCGGAGAAGAACTGCTGGACCATCAGCGAAGTCACCAAATCGGGCCTGCTCATCGATGGCAGGGATTATTACCGCGCGTTTTATCAGGCCGCCCGAATTGCCGAGGATTATATTCTCATCTCTGGTTGGCAGTTCGACAGCGACGTGGCGCTGCTTCGCGGCAGGGATGCCGACGCCGCTGAAGAGTCCGTTCAATTCCTCACGTTCTTGAATAATCTCTGCGAGCAAAACCAACGTCTGCACAATTACATCCTCGCTTGGGACTTTACAGTGCTCTACAGCCTCGATCGCGAGTGGTTTCAGGACTGGTACTTCAATTGGACTACGAACGAGAGGTTCACGTTTTCCTTTGACTGCTGCGACTTTTTCGGCGCCGCGCACCATCAGAAATTCGTCGTG
>JAICQI010000124.1 GCA_025937955.1 Pyrinomonadaceae bacterium | reverse complement strand
TGTTCTATTTTCCTGACTTGTTCTATTTCTGACTGGTTCTATTCCACAGTCATCTATCTAATAAAACCGACTGGGGCTTCTGCCCATTTCCCGCCTGTGATCGTCTGCTGTGCGATTGCCAGGTAGACCTTGAGCCGGACTTCGGGCAGCAGGATCTTTGCGGTTGCTGTTTTTGTGCGGTCGAAATTTGTCAGCGCAAGTTCGCCCAGCACATTCGACATCTGCGAAGCGATGGTTGCCACTCCGTTTCCGTTCTGCGTGTTGAGCTCATCGTCGTCGTAATATTCGCCGCCAAATCCCTCCAACTTCCGCGCTGCTTCACATAATTCATTAAATTGATCGATCAGTGGATCGACGATCTCAAACGAGCGCTTCACGTCGTGATCAGAAAACGCACGCGCAAACTCAAACAGCGCGTTCATTTGTTCCGCATCCTGCGCTTGCGGCGAAGGGCTCAGCAGCGCTCTGGCCTGCTCGAGTTGATTCAGCGCCGTCGCCCGGTTCCGCCCCTGACCGATTTGGACGATTATTTGTATCAACAGAGCGGCGCGCTCTCTCGGGTTGCGTCGATTACTCAGAACTCTAAGCGCTTCTTCAATCTTGCCCTTGCCGATAGAGTGATACATCTCTTGCTGCTGGATATTAGCGAGCGCCTGCCGGCGCTGAAACGGGTTGGGGACGTGATCGTTAATAATTTGTCTGGCGCGCTCCGGGTTGCCATTGGCGGCTTCGCGGTTCGCAAGCTGGATGTACAGTTGTTCTCGATAATCCGGCGGTGCTTTTCCGATCGTCTCGAGCGTCGCTTCCGTCGGATTGCTATTGATGGCGTTCTGATATTCCTGGAGAGGGTTGACGATCATATTGCTGGCACCACTCATCTCCGTAACTTTCTTGTCGAGCGCAGCCTTGCTACCGTTAATTGCTCGATCCAACTGGTCGCCCATCGACTGGAGTCCTTGAAGTAAGGTCCAAATGGCATCCGGTGAGTGGTTAATCATACGGGGCGTGTAGATCAGTACCTCATCCAACGACTTTCGCAGTAAGTGTTTGTATTCTTCGTCCGATACCAAACTCGAGTGAGAAGGCGCCGCCGTGTCCTTCGTTACAACTTGAACGCCACCTTCAGACACGTGGTAAGTCCTCAGCAGGTTAATCGCGAGGTTGGCTGCGTCGGAATTCTTGATCAGCTGTTCTTCGCCCAGGAGCTTGCCGGCGATCTCGTGGACCAACTCCTTAGCCAGTTGGGGATTCTTTTGCGCAACCTGCGACACCGTAGGAATAAGGTTGTACGAATACGAGTGCTTGAGATTGCGCCTCACAATCTGCGCCGCTTTGTTGGGATCCTTCTGTGCGATCCGGTTCGCAATCGAAAGTTCGAGTCCGCTCTCCTCCGTCAACAATTCGCGTGAGCTGTTATAAGGACTGTAACGTGGGGTAGTGGATTGCAGAAAACTGAGGGCCGCATCAGGATCCCTTTCCGCCAATATGCGAATCACTTCCTGACGCAGTTGCGCGATTGCGTGATACTGCATGATTTGCTGGTCACCGCCGAGATCGGGGTCAGCCATAAACTCTTTTATTCCGGCAATCGCGTCTCCCATGAGCTTTGCGGCGCGCTTTTCGTTGATTTCCCAGAGCAACTCGGCAGCCTTGAGTTGGGCCTGAATGCGATTGTGAAGTGATTTGATTTCCGGAATGGTAGTTTCAATCTCCGCTAGCAGTGCGATGCCTTTTGCCTTTACTTCCTCGAGATTCTTGTTTGCCTTCAGCTCGTCGTCCGTGGCCTTGCGAATCTCGAGCACTTTGATCTCGTAACGGCCCGTGGTCTCATCGTCGGTATCGAGTGGGCTGATAGTGATGTGGTAAGTGCCTGCGGCAGCGGCAACGAAAGACACATTCTCGGGACCTTCTGGGCCGTTAGGCGTGTCGTATTCGCCAAGGTTCTTTCCGGCCGGTGAAGCAACTTTGACGAACAAATCTATGCCACGCTGCTCGACTACGAATTGAATGAAATTGTTTTCTTCGAGGTTCACCGTGAATTCGTGAACCTGACCCGGTCCTAAGGTGCGTTCTACGGGAGTGCCGAGCTGAAGCCTGGTTTGGGCCTTGACAGTTGCGAGCGAGAAGAAGCAAACCACGAGGGGAAGGAGAATCAGAACCCGAAGTTTACCCATGTGAGTATCTCCTGATGGCGGACGTGCGATTGATCCTGTCTTAAGACGCCGGAACCCGGCAAAGAGTTCCCAAACCCGAAGGCACAAATTTAAACAATTAGTGTCTTTGTGCCTTCGTGGTTAACCTCTCTGGGCCTTTGTGGCTAACCTCTATTTGCCGAAAGCGTTGCTACCGAGGAAGTTCTCACGCAGGTAGGAGACTGTGTCGTGAAGTGTTTCGCCTGGATCGCGCGGCTTGAAACCGAGCTCGCGAGCGGCTTTGGAGCAGTTTAGATACCAGAAGTACTGGGCCATCTCGATCGCGCCGGGCTCGACCGGTGAGGCGAGGTCCCACTGTTTGAAAAGTGAATCGAGCAGGTTTGCGCCGGTGATCGCGAGCTTAGACGGCAGCGCCAGGCGTGGCGCCGAGACCTTTGTCAGACGTTCGAGACGGCCAAAGAATTTTGAGAAGGTCCAGTTTGCGGCGCCGAGCAGGTACCGCTCACCGTGCCTGCCTTTCTTCATCGCGGCGCGAAAACTCCTCGCCGCGTCACGCGCGTCGACAAAGCTTACACCACCCGTCGGCACGGCGCTGATCTTGCGCGCCATGAAGTCGAGAATGAGTTTGGTAGAGCTGAGCCGATCGTCGCCTGGGCCTAACAGCAGGCTCGGATTCACGATCACCAGCCGCAGGCCTTTGCCATGGAAGCGTTCGAGCGCGGCCATCTCCTGGTAGGCTTTGCTGGCGTAGTAGGGCCATCGCGAGATGATGTCGAGCGGCACGGGATATGTCTCGTCCGGAACCGTATCGCCTTCTTTTGTGACTGCGATCGTGCCGCTGGTGGAAGCGAGAACGATTGTTTTCACTCCTGCAGCTTTCGCGGCATCACACAGGAGGCGCGTGCCTTCGACGTGAATGTCGTACATCTCGCGCGCGTCTTTGCGTTCGCGCGACACCTTGCCGGCGAGGTGATAGATCTCGCTGATACCCTCCACCGCGCGCTTATTGTCGTCGGCGTTGGTGATCGAACCGGCGAAGGTCTCGACGCCCAGATCGACGAGCCAATCGGGAATCGACGTTGCCATCACGCGAACGTCTTTAGCACCTTCTTCGATGAGCTGACGAACGAGGTGTGAGCCCAGGAAGCCTGTGCCGCCAGTGATCAGCGTGACGGCGCGTTGTCGCTTTTCGATCGCCGCCCGACGCTTGGTGCCGGTGGTCATGCGAGCGGTGCGTTTCGTGGGAGTTCGGGAGGGCATAATAGGTCCTATTGGTCCTATAGGACCTATTTCACACCGCTACCTCCTCATGGACCGGCGGCAGATCTTTCTTTCGCTCGCTCTTCCAGTGCCGGCGCAAGCCTTTTGCGTCGAAAGCAGTGCGCGTGCCATCGCGAAGGTTCACGACCTCGTGCCTGACGCGCGCGGCAATAAGCCTGTAAGCCTCGGCGCGTGGCATGCCTTTCGTCATCTCTTCCAGTTCTTCGATGTCGAGGAAGCGTCCGATGCGCGCGCCGACGTCGCGACTCTTGATGACCGTTGTGCCCTTGGGCATCGCTTCATACGTTCCTTCGAGAAACATCGGCAGGATACCCACGCGCGCGTGTAGTGCGAGATATCCGACCACGGGCTTGAAGTCAGCCAGGATTCCCGTCATCGAGCGCGTGCCTTCCGGGAAGATGAGCGCATTGTAGCCACGATCGAGAAACGACTTGGCGTGACGCAGCGACTGCCGCAACGAACCGGTGCGCTCCATCGGCACCAGGTTGGTGAAGTTCTCCATCACTGCGCGCTTGTACTTCGTGTCGAAGAAGTAGTCGGCAGCGGCGAGTGCGACGAGGTCCTTGCCGTAGTCACCAAGCGCCATCTTCGTCAGACCCATGTCGAGGTGCGAGCAGTGATTCGCGGCGACAAGGAAGTTCGTGTGCGGCGGGATATTCGATCGTCCTTCGTAATGCGCCTGAAGGAATTGCTCGTAAAGGAAGCGCTGCAGGAAATCGCCGGCTTTGTTGCCTGCTGTGCGCACGAATGCCGGAATGTGAATCTCGTCGTCGTTCTTGCGACGATCATCATCGATTCTGGCTGTCTCCTTCGTTGACGCAGTTGGTTGGCGACTCACAACCGTCAGCAATTCTCTCACGTCCTGAATCTCATTGAACCGTTCAGGCGCGGAGATTGAACCACCGGCGCCCTCGATTGCGGTGGCGAGCTCGACAAACATGAGACTGTCGAAACCAAGATCGCTCAGTCGCGTATCGATTGAGACTTCCGAGCGCGGCCGGTTCGCGACTGTGGCAACGACACCCATTATCCACAACGAATCCGCATCCCTGGTTTCCTGAACACTACTCCTGCGGCCAGACTTCTGGCTCTCCTCGATCGATTCCATGATCTGGAGCACTTCGCGTCGCTTCACTTTGCGCGTGGCGGTACGCGGCAGCTCGATGTCAGTGAAGTGCAAAACTTTGACGCGTTTGAAGTAGGGCAGGGAAGCCGACACTTCGCGGAAGTGCTCTTCAACGAGACGATGCAGCGCCGCCCGCGAGAGTGAGATGTCGTATTCGTCGTCGGCCACGACGAGACACGCCACCTTCTCGCCGATGCCATCAGGCAAACCAACGATGCTCAGCTCTTTGACGTAAGGAGAGTTTCCATAGATCTCTTCGAGCTCATCCGGATAGACGTTTTTGCCGTTCGTATCGACAATGATCTCTTTCGAGCGACCGACGAGATACAGGTTCCCATCGTCGTCAACCCGGCCGAGATCGCCGGTGTAGAGCCAACGTTCGACGAGCGTCTTGCGCGTGGCGGCTTCGTCTTCGTAATAACCAAGCATCACGTTTGGACCACGCGCGATCACTTCACCGACGCCGCTCAGATCGGGCTCGGCGATACGCACTTCTACACCTGGCAGCGGCTTACCGACCGTGCCGGTGAGCATTCGATCCTCAGGTCTCGTTACGGTCAATACGGGTGAAGCTTCCGTCAGACCATAGCCTTCGAGAATCGTAAAGCCGAGACCGTGAAAGTCGCGCTGGATCTTCTCGCTCAAAGCCGAGCCGCCGCTGATGAAGTAGCGAATGCGGCCACCGAGTCCTTCGTGAATCGGATAAAACAGCACTTGCCCGACGTTGAGCGGCGTCTTGTCGCGCAGCCAGGCGTTAGCGTAAATCAGGTTCTCGGCGGTCTTGCCGATCCAGTCGCTGCGCTCGTAAAGACGGTTCTTAATCCTGCGGTGCAGCAGTTCCCACAGCGCAGGCACGCCGACCATACCTGTCACGTGCCCGTTCTTGATCGCGCGCGCTAGCGCGTCACTCGTGAGCTCCGGCAGGTACGTTATCTGTGCGCCGCGGCTGAGCGGCGTGAGAAAACCGGTCGAGAACTCGAACGTATGGTGTAACGGCAACACTGATAGCACGCCGTCGTGAATGGTCATGTCGAAGACTGAGGACAACATCGAAACCATGCTCGTCAGGTTTCGATGCGAGAGCATCACGCCTTTCGGTTGGCCAGTGGTGCCCGAAGTAAAGATGAGCGAAGCGACGCTCTGAGCGTGTGCGCGCTGCGGCAACAATGCAATACGCTGATCCTCAGTCTCTTCATCAGGCAGGGCAAAGACTTGGCTGTACGTCCACAAGCGCGTCAGTCCCTGCTCCTGCAGTCGTTCGCGCAGGTCCGGATGCTCTTCGAGAACGGCTTCGCTACAGATCATTCCCGCGGCATTGCCCGCGCGAGCGAAGTTGAGAATCTCATTGGTGGAACTTTCCGGATCGCAGGGTATGCAAGTGGCGCCGGCTTTCAGCACGCCGAAATAACTCATGCCCCACTCAGGCGCGTTGCTGCTCACCAGCATGACGCGATCGCCCTGCTTGATGCCTTCGCTGGCGAGGAACGCGGCAGCGCGCGTCGCGAGCTCACGCAGATCGGCGTAGGTGTACTGTTCCTTACGCCCATCGCGCTCGATGCGCATCGCAACTCTGGTCGCGTGACGCTTGGTCGAAGTTTCGAAGAGCTCGAGCAGGTCGCGATACGTGTAGACGCGCTTCGGCTGCGCGCGCATCTCGTCTTCGAGCGTCGGAAACACCCACTTGGTGAGCCCCGGCAGGTGGATGTTGAGCCAGTAGTCGTACCAGTCAAACTTTTCCGGATTCCAGGTCAAAAGAGATTGCTCATCTTCACTGATTCGATCGAAGAGTGAGCGCACGTTGTCGGAACGAAAGACGTAAGCGTTTTCGACAGTAAACGGGCGGAACATGTCGAACGCTTCGGTAGTTTCGCGCGTCATTTCTTCAACGCGCTCCACACTACTCTTCACGAGATCGATCGCTTCGCTCACGCGACCACCGCCCCAACGCGGCCGCATGCGCTCGAGCAACGACGACGCTTTCTTCGCGGTCGCGTTGAACATCGGCACCGATGTGTTTTCGAATCTCGATACTGTGACCGGCCGTGGCTCCATGCGCGCAGCGATCCGATTCAGAATCTTGACGCCGCTCTCCTTCTCTTCGAAGTGCCTTCGCTTATCGAGTCCGCAAAGACCGATGATTCGTTCCATGTTGTTGGCGTTGGCATCGCCGGTCGCTGCCTGAAAGACCAATGGTGTTTCGTCGACGCAAGCCTGCGCTGATACCGCCAGCATCACTGACGCGACCTGGTCCACTGGCGTGATATCGAGAATCAGTTTTGGATCCGCGGGAATCTGTGTCTGGCCTTTGCGAATCAGGAAGATGATCGGCGCGGTGGTCGTGAAGCCCTCGTTCCAACCGGGAAACGGATACGACATCGCCGACTCGACGATACTTGGCCGCACGATGCTGCGCACCATTTCCGTTTCGGCAGCGACGAGCTGCTCGCCGAGCGACTTGGTGTAAGTATAGATGTTGGGCCAGCCCCAGTAAGCCGCGCGCTCGACGCCGAGATCGGTCAGGCGAGTGCGCGTCCAAACTTTGCGTTCGCGAGCGACGGCGAGTCCGAGAGCGTCAGGGTCGTCGACATCACGTCCTTCTTCGTTGAGGCGTTTGCGTGCGAGCTCGCGGAAACGCGCGGTCATCATCGCGTCGCGGGCTTCGTCGCGCACGCGATCCGCCAGCTTGGCGCAGTCGGCAATCTCCTGGTCCACCGAGAACTGCACGCCCTTCATTTCGCTTTCGTTTTTGCGTGGGAAATAACCGATTACCGGATCGCTTTCCCAAACGGCGCCAGATCGATTGCCGGCGACGAAGCAAGTAGAAACGTGGACCAGCGCAGAACGCTTCATCCGGCGCGCGAAGGCGATCACGTTCTGCGTGCCGACGACGTTAGTGCGCAGGCCACTCTCGAGTGTGGGATTGAAAGTTACGTTGCCGGCGGAGTTGATGATGACGTCGACGTCTTCGGCGATGGCTTGCGCTTCTTCTTCGCTGTAACCGAAGTTAGTTTCAGCGATGTCACCGCCTCTGACGATCACTTTGTCGTTGACGAAGCCTTCAAGCGCGCTGCCATAGCGTTCTCGCAGTGGGTCGAACGGCGGAGCGGTGAGGATGTTATTCCAAAAACGAGTTTCCGACTCCTCCTGCGAACGAGCACGTACAGTGAGATAGATCTTGCCGATGTTCGGGAAACGATAGAGCAACATGCTCAACGTCACCTTCCCGAGAAATCCCGTACTCCCAATCAGAAAGATCTTCCTGTCTCGATAAATTTCAGTCGGAGAGAGTCTCATAAAAAATCCGTAAAAAATCCGCGTATATCTGCGTTCTATTCCATGTCAGCAATGCCGATCATCGGCTGATGCAGCATCGTGATCTCCGCGGAGTTGCCCATGTAACTGCGCGCCATCGCGATGGCCTCAGTCAGATTGTCCGCTCGTTCCCATCCCAGGATTCCCGGCACGTGCGCATTCTCAGCGCCCGCCGCGATCACGCGGCCCACGTGCTGCCGTCCATTCTCACCCCAGTACCACATGAAAAACGGGTGCGCGCCGTGATAGGCATTGCCGCGCCGGTACATCTCGATGTAGCTCGGATTGTTTGCAAACTCGCGCTCGTACTTCTCACGCAAGGTGAACGCATCGCGCGTCTCCGGCAACAGGCGATGGAAAAACTCGATGTAGCTCGGATGAAACTGGTGATCGAAATCGTCGTAACACGGATGGTGCAGGATCAGCACGCCGCCTTTTTTCAGCAGCGGCTTGTTGCGATAGAAGTTGAAGTGATAACCGAGCGCCATCACCTGGACCAGCAGAGGGTTCAGTATCGAGTAAACGTTGTACGGCGAGATATCTGGAATGCCAGTGATCAGAATGTCACACTGGCCGCGAATCGGAATCGCATACTGCTCGAAACCTTTCGCAACGATCTTCTCATGCACGAGCTCAGTCTTCCCGGCATAACACGCGGTCATCTCGTACTGCGCCGGACGCGAGTGCAAGAGCTTGCGGCGTGCGGGTCGCGGCAGCTTGCTCATTGTGAAGCGCATGGCTTCAAACTTCATGCGATCAAAGGCGCTGAAGTCGTCTTCGTTGCGCAGCAGAAAATCCATGTCCGCGCCGTACATGCGATTGTTGATGGCCGTTTCGATGTGAAAGACGTTGAGTTGCTCGTCGACGATTTTCCCGAGGTGCACGACCTTATGGTTCAGCGCCGAGCGCGCCGGATCCATGTAACTGTCTGAGTCGCGTATCGTCTGCGGATCGTGATGCATGCGCAGCGACTCGTAGTCGCAGAGTCCGACCGCAACCGACTTGTGACCGCCGTCCATCGGCACGAAGTTGATGTTGACGTAGATCAACAGATCGCTTTCCGCGCAGCGGCGATTGAGGACCAGCGGATCTTTGTGTCTGGTCTCGCCGATCTTGATGAGCCCATCGGCCCATTCGGCGTCGTGATTGTAATAACGGTCCGGATAGTACTCGTCGAAGATTCGCGGCCCGACCATTCGTTTCATTTCCCACTCGGTCATCTTCCGGTGCAGGGAATTGGCGATGATGATGTGGACGTCGTCGACGCCATGACCGGCGAGCATGTCCAGGACGATTTCGAGAATCGTTTGACGAATATCGGGCGTGGCCATCGGAGGCAGCGGCAAACTGATGTCATCGACGGCGACGGTGACACGCATTCCCGGTTCGAGTTGCGCAAACAGCGGATCGCAACCTAGCGGGTGATTTAGGGCGTAGCGGATGGCAGCTTCGCGATTTGGTAGACCTTTAATCGATGGATTCGGATAGAGCACACGCGTACCGATCGGCAAGTCTTCGAGGATAAAGTCTTCCCCCGAAGGCATGATGCGCGGCGCGCTATCCCGATCGATGTAGATTACCGATTCGTGCGTCTTTCGTCGGAGTTGAAGTGCCATGTTGTTTTAGCCACGGATTACCACGGAATACTTGGATTTCATTTCAAATTTAATATGGGCCAGTCATGGTGTAGCGCTGTTTGTCGCAAACGCATGTCCGGGTTTATTACGGCCGGGTGACCGACGATCGAGAGCATCGGAAGATCGCTCATGCTATCGGTGTAGGCGTAAGAATCGCTCAGGCTGATGCCTTCTCGTTCGGTGTAAGTTCGAATCCAGGAGGCTTTTGTCGCCGCGGCCATCACCGGTGGCAACAGGCGTCCGGTCGCCACGCCATTTACAAATTCGAGACGGTTAGTCACGTACTCGGTTATCCCCAGATGCTCCATCAGCGGCTTGACCGATAGATCCAGCGCGCCCGTTATCACCACCTGCCGCAGTCCCAATTTCCGCGACTTATCAATCAGTTCGTAAGTGCCCGGAAACACGGCCGGCTTAATTACGTCTTCAAATAAATCCTGCGCAAAGTAACGCAGCCGGTCCTCGGATTGACCCTTGTAACGCTGGAAATAGAGGTCATTAAAAACTTTTCGGCTATACTGGTCCGTCACCGCGAAGACCGGCAAGCTAAGAAAAGTGGCCGCACTCTTCTTAAAGCTGGCCATCAAGCCCTGCTGCCGGCGCGCGTAAAATGACAAGGTATGCACCAGGTTGGTGCTTACCAAAGTACCCTCGAGATCGTAGAATGCGGCCCCTGCCAAGCTCTCCTCCAGCGATTGGGAAGCCACTATACCGCATTCGCGGCGTTTTGGAGAACCCGAAAGCAAAAGTATTACAAACTGTATAGTGACACTAGACAATCAGAGGCGAATTGATGATAAATCTTAGGAAAAACCGGGAAAAACTGCGATCGGCACTGGTCGCTTCAGCGCTGTTTTCAGTGGTTTTGGGCGGGATGGCCTGTAATAACGACGCCCCTCCGACCTTTTCGAGTACCGGTAGCGCGGATGCGAAGGTTGCGACGGACAAAATTGCAGAGGCTGAGCCGCTCTACGAGGGCAGGGACGACATGACCAAGGCCCGGACGGCTGTTTCGGTCCTGCGGCAGGCGCACGCGGCCGATTACGGCAATTACGAGGCGGCGTGGAAGCTGGCGCGGGCAGCGTTTTTCGTCGGCGACCGCACGGACAACGATTCGGAACGAGACGATATGTTTCGCGAAGGGACGATGGCCGGCAAGGCTGCCGTCCAGCTACAGCCAAACAAACCGGAGGGACACTTCTGGCTCGGCGCAAACTACGGCGGCACGGCCGCGCACAGCACTCTTGCGAACCTCTCGAGCTTTCAGGACAGTAAGGGCGAGAAGGAAGGAGTGTTGTAGCTGGATTAGAGTTACCAGCGT
>JAICQI010000490.1 GCA_025937955.1 Pyrinomonadaceae bacterium | reverse complement strand
ACTCGTGCCCGCCGAACCTCCACGGGCGCGCTGTCTGAAACGACGTCGTCCTTCAGGATGACTATGTATCGGTTTGGAATGGGGTTCTTCTTACCTTTCAGAAACTTGCTGGCCGGTTTTGCTGGACGTTGTTGTTGCGTGGTTTGCGATGTGGTCACTTGTTCTTGCAATTGACTCGACGTCGTTGAGGGGAACACGAGGGGGATGGTGAGCAGGAAGGCTAAATACTTCAGGCGCTGCATTAATTTAACTCCTTGCCTGGCTGGCGATTGTTTCTGGTATTGAACGATGAGTCGACTATCTGGCTCTTAGAACGTTCGAGCACCGCTCAAGTTGCGTAGAATTACATGTCAGGCGCGCCCCGCTCGCTACAAATTAGAACTCAACAGTTCAGAAAGGCGGAATCATTGGTCATAATGCAAATGACGACCAATGATTTCCGCCCTTAACGGAGATAGCTAAAGTGTGTCTTTACTTAGCTGCAGGCAATCGAAAGATCCTCGACCGAGTCACCATAGATCGAGCCTTGTCGGGTTCAGTGGCATCGGTAAACGCCTGGGTGATGGAGTTTCGCTCAGCTTCGGTGCGCCCCGCGCGATCAGCTGCAAATGCGGCCGCGATCTTGTCGAGCCCAGCCATATTTGCGGTTGCCATCCACACGTAGTGTGTGAAGTCACCATCTGTTTTTATCGCTTCCGCTGCCAGGCCAAACGCTAATATCACTCCGTCAGCCACCAACTTGTCGAAGATCGGTTTGTTGTATTTCTCCCACGTCTTCCGATAGTCAGCCCCTTTGCCGGGTTTAACTTTGACGAAGTTGTACCGCGTGATTGGTAGTACACCTGGAGCCGGATTTGGACCAAGCTTGACCACCTGATCGACCGTAAGCCAGTCGCGAGTCTTGCTCATGTCTACCGCTTCCCGAATTCGCTCTGAGGGAGGCTTCGAATTGCTCGCCTTCGCTTCAGCTTCGAGCTTGGCTTGCTGTGCTTCCATAGCCATGAGCACTTTATCCACACCTTCCATATTCGCGACTGTAAACCAGATGAGATTTGTAGTTCCGCCGGGAAAGCGTAGGATTGGCGTCTCCATTCCCCAGGCCAGAACGACGCCATCCGCCATTAGCTTGTCGCGCACAGGTGCGCCGACAGTCTTGATCAGGTTCATAAACTCCTCTTCCTTTCCGGGGTTGACGTGATAGTCGTAATAGAAAGTAAGAGGTGGTGGTTGGGTTGGTGTTTGCTGGCCAAAGGCCGCAAAGCACGCCAACAGAAGTAATAGGGAGGCATGCAAGATTTGTCGCATATTTTTTCTCCACGAGCCGCCGTGCTGGCTCTAGTTAGGGGTTGAACTGAGATCAGGCACCACTCTTTTACTGAGTCTCTGGGCTTGAGCGGTCCTGTGTCGAATACGCAGTTTTTAGTTCATCAAACCGGCGCTCGTCAAGAATTATTCGCGGTGAGATTTCAGGTGTGCGGCGGCATCCCTCAAAGCGCATAGCGTTCTGTTTAGTGGGGTGGAGCATCCAGCAATTGTGCTATAAACCGATTGGACCGAAACCGCTTTAAGAAGAAGGAGCCCGTGAATACATGTTCTCCAAACGATTTCGGGAAGTTTCCACGATTGCACTTGTCCTCTGGCTTCTAATCTACAGTTCGCCAGCCGCGACTCAATCGACTACTCCTAATACGAATGCTCCGTATCTGAATCCATCTCTGCCATTGGATCAGCGTGTGGATGATCTCATCTCACGTATGACACTCGAAGAGAAAGTGTCACAGATGATGAATGCCGCACCTGCTATCCCGCGCCTCGGTATTGCGGAGTACGACTGGTGGAACGAGGCCCTGCACGGCGTCGCCTTTTCCGGAGTTGCGACAGTTTTCCCGCAGGCAATCGGTCTGGGAGCGACATTCGATCCGCTGTTAATCAATCGCATTGCGACTGTCATTTCAGATGAGGCCCGCGCCAAGTATCACGAGGCACAGCGTCGCGGGAATCGAAACCGCTTCTACGGCCTAACGTTTTGGTCGCCTAACATAAACATCTTTCGCGATCCGCGTTGGGGTCGGGGACAGGAGACCTACGGCGAAGATCCTTATCTTAGTGCGCGGCTTGGCGTCGAATTCGTAAAAGGGCTTCAGGGTGACGATCCGAAATATCTGAAGACTGTGGCGACTCCTAAGCATTACGCAGTTCATTCTGGACCAGAGCCTGAGCGACACCGGTTCAACGCCGCGGCGGCTGAACGCGAGCTGCGCGAAACGTACCTTCCTGCATTTCGCGCCACGGTGATGGAAGGTCGTGCCAGTTCAGTGATGTGCGCATACAACCGGACCAACGGTGAGCCGTGCTGTGCAAGCACAAAACTTCTCTCAGACATCTTGCGTGGCGAGTGGGGCTTCGATGGTTACGTCGTCTCCGATTGCGGCGCGATTGACGACATCTATCAGCGTCACCACTTTGTGAAGACTGCTGAAGAAGCATCAGCCCTGGCTGTTAAGCGTGGGACCGATCTTGAATGTGGCGACAGCTACAAGTCGCTCGTCAACGCTGTAAAGCAGGGTTTGATTTCAGAAGCAGAGATCGATCGCGCGCTAAAACGACTTTTCGAAGCGCGCTTTCGCCTGGGAATGTTCGACCCTCCGGGCACGGTGCCTTACTCCGGCATTCCATTTTCGGCGAACGACTCAGAGGAACATCGTCAACTCGCGCTCGAGGCAGCACGCGAGTCGATCGTGTTGCTTAAGAATCACAACAACAGGTTGCCTCTGCGGAAGGATCTCAAATCTATCGCCGTGATTGGCCCAAACGCTGATGAGATACAGGTGCTCCTGGGAAACTACAATGGCCAACCCTCGCGCGCGACTACGCCGCTGGCAGGCATTCGTGGACGCGTATCGCCGCAGACGAAGGTGGTTTATGCCGCGGGCACGACGCTCACTGAAATCTCGGTAGTGCCCGTCCCAGCTTCCGCGCTGCGCGGACCGGAAGGGGAGCGAGGACTCCGTGCTGAATACTTTGCAAATAAGGATTTGGAGGGTGCGCCGGCATTGAAGCGGGTCGACGAGGTTGTGAACTTCGACTGGGGAATGTCCAATCCGGAGGCCGGTGTTCCCGCCGACGACTTTTCCGCGCGCTGGATCGGCAAGCTAGTCCCTGAGATGTCAGGCAAATATCGTTTTGGTGCAATTGCTGACGACGGCGTGCGCATCTTTCTCGATGGGAAGTTAATCGCTGAAGATTGGACGCAACATGCTCCGAGGACGGTCACTGGTGAGGTCGAACTTCAAGCGGGCAAGAGTTATGACCTGAAGATGGAATATTACGAGAGCAAGATCGGCGCCGTAGCCAAACTGGTGTGGCAACCTCCAGTCGTGAAGGCAGGCTCACCGTATGCCGACGCAATAAAGATCGCGAAGGAAGCGGATGCAGTGGTGCTTGTTCTCGGTCTGTCGCCGCAGCTTGAAGGAGAAGAGATGAACGTGCGCGAGCCAGGTTTCCTTGGTGGCGATCGTACAGACATCAAGCTTCCTGCGCGTCAACACGGACTACTCGAAGCAGTTGTTGCGACTGGTAAGCCGATTGTGCTGGTGTTGATGTCAGGCAGCGCGCTTGCGGTTAACTGGGCCGACCTTCACGTTGACGCGATAGTGCAAGCCTGGTACCCGGGCGAGGAAGGAGGGGCCGCGATCGCAGACGTACTCTTCGGCGATTACAATCCCGCCGGTCGGCTCCCGGTCACGTTTTACAAGTCGGTTGAGCAGTTACCTCCATTCGAAAACTACGCGATGGACGGTCGCACGTATCGATTCTTCACGGGGCAACCGCTATATCCGTTCGGGCACGGTCTTAGCTACACAAAATTCAAGTACTCAAGTATCAACATTTCATCTCCACGCGTGAAGCCCACAGACAAAGTGACAGTGAGCGCGACTGTGGAGAATGCTGGCGACCGCGCAGGAGACGAAGTGGTCCAACTTTACGTTACGGATCTGCAGGCATCGGTGCGCGTGCCAATCCGATCGCTGGCGGGCGTTGCACGCGTGCATTTGAAACCGGGGGAGCGGCGCGTTGTAAGTTTCACAGTGGAGCCGCGGCAACTCTCCGTTATCACAGATGACGGGCGTGTTGTGGTTGAGCCAGGCGATTTCAAGGTGAGCGTCGGCGGCAAACAACCCGGCTTCACCGGTAGCGCGAATGCAGCAACGACAACTTTCGTTGAAGGCCGCTTCTCCGTGATAGGCCAGCCAACTGAACTGAAACGCTGATCGGGAAGAGCTCTTCGGTTTATATAAATCTCACTTGCATGGTTTACATTTTGGTAGTCAGTTCTTGGGCAGACGCGAAATTGCCTGGCTCTTTTTGGGTTCGAAGGCGCAAGAGTTCCTGTGCGACTGGCTGGCTCACTGTCGTACTTTACTCGCTTCGCAGCACGTTCATAGGATCAACTTTCGTAGCGCGGCGGGCCGGCAGGAAGCAGGCGACGACCGAGATGCACATCAATAAGAGTGTCATGGCTGCAAACGTCAGCGGATCGACCGGCTTAATGCCGAAAAGCATATCCCCCAGGAGCCGGGTCGAGGCGACAGCACCCATCAATCCGAGCGCCATGCCGATCAGTGTCAATTTCATTCCTCGCCTGAGGACCAGACTCAGTATGTCCCCGGGGTGCGCTCCGAGCGCCATACGAATGCCGAGTTCTTGCCTGCGTTGCGTCACGGCATAGGACATAACGCCATAAATCCCGATCAAGGCCTGAATCAGGGCGAGCGTGGCAAAGAGACTGAGCAGTAACGCGACGAAGCGTTGCGGCGCGATCGATTGCGACAACCGTTGCTCCATTGTCCCGATGTTGTGGATCGCTTGTTCCGGATCGATTTTGCTGACGGTCAGCCGAATGGCGTTGATCAGAGCTGCGGGCTCGCGGTCAAAAGAGTAATTCGCTCTGACGGCCAGGTCCATCGTGCGCGATGGAACTTGTTGATGAGAAGTGTAAGCTTGTGGTTCGTCCTCTTCCTGAAGGCTGGTATGT
>JAICQI010000801.1 GCA_025937955.1 Pyrinomonadaceae bacterium | reverse complement strand
GGTTGAATGCCTATCGTCGTCGCTCGTGGTTGATAACGTTGCTGTGGCACGGCTTCTTATTGTTCATCATCTTCAACGCCACGGTTGTTTTTAAAGACGGCCTCACGCGTTGGATTGGTCTGCTCGTATGTCTGACCCTGGGTTTGAGCTGGGTTTTGAGCAGTCGCCAACGTTCGTTCTCGACTGCGCAATAATCTTTTGTGACTTTTGTGCCTTATTGTGGCTACTGAAATACGCCAACCTCCTGTTGCACTCCCGTTCTATTACGGCTGGGTGCACGTCTTTATCGGGGCGCTCGCAATGGTGGGAACGCTCCCTGGTCGAACACAGGGTCTCGGACTAATAACCGAACCGCTTCTCAGAGATCTGCAAATCGATCGCGTCCACTTCGCGCGCATAAATCTTTGGGCGACCTTAATCGGCGCTCTCTTCTCTATCGGCGTCGGACGACTGATCGATCGTTTCGGCAGCAGGATAGTCCTTACCGCGGTCACCGTCTCATTAGCATTAGTTGTCTTCGGAATGAGTGCGACCAGCAGTATCGCCGCGATTGCAATCCTGATCACTCTCACGCGTGGATTCGGACAGAGCGCGCTCTCAGTCGTCAGCATCACGATGGTCGGACAATGGTTTGTGCGGCGGCTCAACTTTGCAATGGCGGTCTATACGATCGCGTTGAGCATCGGCTTCATGCTCGCGTTTCCCTTGATCGGCGCGATCGTGTTGCAGAGTGGCTGGCGCACTGCGTGGTGGATCATTGGACTCGCGCTGCTGGTTGGGCTGGCGCCACTCGCGTTATTACTCGTGCGGCGCTCGCCAGAGTCTTGCTCTATTGATCCTGACGGTGAGCTCGCCCGTCTCAGTAACGAACTGCCCACGGATTACACGCTCCGCGAAGCCGTATCAACTCCAAGCTTCTGGGTCTTCGGAATCTCCAGTGCCCTTTACGGGCTGATCGCTTCCGGCATCGCCCTCTTCAATGAATCTATCCTCGCTGAACGCCAGTTCGATGCTTCGACTTACTACCGTAGTCTCGTTATCGTCGCACTGACTTCGCTCGTCGGAAACTTCCTTGGCGGATGGATCGCTTCAAAATGGAAGATGAACCGTTTGCTTGCACTCGCGATGGTCCTGCTCGCAGGCTCCCTTGCCGCGCTACCACACGTCTCGACACAACTACACGTCGCCATCTACGCAGCAGTTATGGGGCTCGCAGGCGGGTTTGTGATCGTGATCTTTTTCAGTTTCTGGAGTGCGGCCTACGGTCGAAAACATCTCGGCAAAATTCAAGGCACCGCGCAGGCGCTGACGGTAATCGCGTCGGCCCTTGGCCCTTTGATTCTCGCTGAAACTGTCAGCCGCACAGGTTCGTATGCAACGATATTCTATCTATTAACTGTAGTAGTGACCGTGCTGGCGCTGCTGGCATGGATTGTCAAACTTCCGGGTAAAAAAAATGAATCACACAATTAGAGCCGCACTTCTCCTGGTCGTATCTCTCTTTATCGTTCCAGCCTGTCTGGCACAAACAGAGTTTCCCAATACTCCTGCCGCCAAACAGGCGAAAGCCTGGTTGGACGCTTTCAACGCCGGCGACGTGGATAAATACAAAGAATTCGTGCGTAACAACTTTCCCGCCAATCTACAGCAGCGCGCCGATCGGGATACACAATTTCGAGAGATGACGGGTGGGTTCGAAGTGAAAAAGATCGAGGAGTCGACGCCAACAAAGTTAGTCGCTCTACTCCAGGAACGCTTGTCTGATCAGATTGCTCGCATGACTCTTGAGGTCGAAGCGGCAGCACCACACACGATTACGAGGCTCAGCTTGAATGCGATTCCGCGTCCTGCTGACCTTGCCCTCCCGCAGCTAGGCGAAAGTGAATTGATTACGGCCTTACGAAAGAAACTCGATGAGGATGTTGCCGCCGGACGCTTTGCGGGTGCAGCCTTGGTGGCCAGAAACGGCAAGACTGTTTTCGCACAGGCGTACGGCCAGGCAGATCGCGAAAAGAAAACTCCAAACACTTTGAAGACGCGTTTTCGCCTCGGCTCAATGAATAAAATGTTTACTGCCGTTGCTACTCTGCAACTTGTGCAAAGTGGCAAACTTGATCTGAAAGCGCCCTTCGGCAAGTACTTGACCGACTATCCGAACAAAGACGTCGCCTCAAAAGTAACAATCGAACAATTGCTAACCCACACCGGCGGGACAGGCGACATTTTTGGACCTGACTTCGAGAAGCGTCGTCTCGAGTTAAAGACTTTGCGCGATTACGTGAATCTCTACGGACAGCGCGCACTGGGGTTCGAGCCAGGCAGCCGTTGGCAGTACAGCAACTACGGCTTTCTTCTGCTCGGGGTGCTAATAGAGAAAGTCAGCGGTCAGAGTTATTACGACTACGTTCGCGATCACATCTTTAAGCCGGCGGGCATGACTGCCACTGCTTCCGAACCGGAGGATCAAACAGTTTCTGAGCGCAGCGTTGGCTACATGAGAGGCGAAGGCGGCTGGCAGCCTAACACTAATACGCTGCCTTACCGCGGAACCTCCGCAGGCGGCGGCTACTCCACCGTTGAAGACCTACTGCGGTTCGCGACCGCGCTGCAAACACACAAACTACTCGACGCGAAGCACACCGAAGAGCTGACCATAGGAAAAGTTGATGCGGGCAGAGGTAAATATGCTTACGGATTCCAGGAATCCATGATCAACGGAGCGAGATGTTTTGGTCACGGAGGCGGCGCGCCGGGAATGAATGGCATGCTGCAGATCTGTCCTGCATCGGGTTACGTTATTGCAGTATTGGCAAACTTGGATCCACCGGCTGCGAGCCGCGTCGCAGATTTCATCACTAATCGTCTGCCATCGAAGTGAGCAGATCGATCTCCGGAACTAACGCTGAAAGCGTTCGCTAAATTAACACCGCTCAGAGGGATAAAGAATCACGAGATAGAACAAGTCAGGAAGAGGGGCTTGCCCCCGCTGTTGGGAGAGCGGGGGCAAGCCC
>JAICQI010000867.1 GCA_025937955.1 Pyrinomonadaceae bacterium | reverse complement strand
GGCGAAGCGGGAGAGTACTTAGGATCTGGACCGGAATAATAGATCGCTTTTTCTGTTTTGAGTAGTGTTTTGCATAAAGTCGAAGATGCCACGCGCTTGCCCCGTGGAGCTTCACGTTCGCTGCTATAGCTTCAAGCGTGAGTCTCCACGGGGCAAGCCCGTGGCATCTGAAGAGTTAAGGTTTAGGTTCTGGTGTAGCAGCTAACGTGAAAACTCCACGGGGCAAGCCCGTGGCATCTCTCCTAAAGCGACAGTCTAACTAACGGCTTACGTAAAGCTTCGACTGTTTGATCGGGGTGGTAAATGGCGCCGCCACCGAATGGCAAACCAAGCGCCGTTTTACCGGGACCTGCTAACCGTAGGAGCGCCATTGTTGTCTTCCAGTTATCGGATTCCTCATGCGCCCCGATGATGTAAGGAACGAGTTTGAAGGTCTCGATGAGCGATCCATCAGCAGCGAGACCACCCAAACCCAGTTGAACTGCGCCGGCAGAAATACCGATCAATAACGCTCCCTCAGAGTATCTCCTGACAATGTGCTCGCTCAATCCGTTGTTAAGGAACACGCGCCATCCGGCCTCAACATCACCACCTGCAAGCAAGACGATGTCAGCATCGTTGAGAAATGCCATGTCCGCTTCAGAAATGACGGAAGGGATCATGCGGCAGTCGAAGACTCCGGCTCCTTCCATGGCAGATACAAAGATCGCATAGAAGTCCGGATTATCACCGTTCGACGCTCCGATGTAAGCAGCTTTCAGTTGGCCTCGCGTCACAATCCTCTCAATAAATAGTTGTCCGCCATCTCGCCAAAAAAGAAGCTGGCTGTCTGCAAACAGGAAGATGGGTTGCAAAGACATCGATCGTTTCATGGACCATCACAGTTCCCTTTTTCACACTTGTTTAAGAGAATGATTGTTCGGTTTACGGAGAATCTTACCTCAATTGTATGGTTCGTCACCCCACTGAAAAGAAATCGCAGGACAAATGCAAGGTAATAGCGAGGACCAGGAAACTCCCGTCACGTACGTTACGGATTAGGTAAATTTTTTCCAATACAGCAAACGCATTCACATTTATAAGTGAATGGCGGAAGCCCCCCAACAACATGTGGTCCGCAACATTGGAAGGAGTTAATCAAGGTGAAAGCGCGTGCTTTATTCCTTTGTTTGGTCGTTATTGTGATAGGAGGTTACATGAATCAAGCAGCAAAACAATCGTCTGAAAGGGCCAATCAGTCTGGAGATAGTCAAACCTTCGTCAAAAGTCTGTGGGGTGTTCGATATCAGGTTAAGGATGTTAGTCGTTCAGTCAAGTTCTACACCGAGCAGCTTGGATTAAAGTTAGACCAACAGAACTTGCCGGCTTTCGCTCAGGTTTCAGTGGGCAATCTCAAACTGATTCTCAGTGGTCCAGGCGCGTCAGGTTCCCGCAAGATGCCCGATGGCCGGCAGCAGGAGCCGGGCGGATGGAATCGAATAGTTTTACAGGTTGACGACTTGCCCGCCCGAATTGACACGTTGAAAAAAGCCGGTCTGAGGTTTCGCAATGAAATGGAAGTAGGGCCAGGCGGGAAGCAGATCCAGTTGGACGATCCCGATGGAAATCCGATCGAGTTGTTTGAGCCGGCGGCCCATTAGTCGTCGCGCTGGGAAACCGGGGCGTGGGGTGGCCACAGAGGGCCACCCCTACAAAAACGCCCGGGTCTTTGTTGTCACAAACGCCATGTTTCCATTCTGCGCATAATCCATTCGTTCACCGAAAGCGTTTACGAATAGTTCTCTCAATTCCCGCTCACTTCTCGGAGGCACAAACTCTCCCGTGCGATGCAACGCTTTGAGATACCAATCTCCAATGATGCGGTTATTGGAGATCAAACTGGTCAGATAAAGATTTCCACTTTCGGAGAGTAACTCGTTGAGGCCAGACACCAGCGCTGTCGCATCAGCAAATTGATGGAGCACGTTGAGGCACAGAATCGTGCGGAAACTCTTTCGTCGAAAAGGCAAATCGCTTAAGTCTGCTTGTAGTAACCGGATGTGTTCAGGAACACAACCTAAAAGTTTTCTTAATCGTTCGCGTGCTCGTCTCAACATCGCTAATGATTGATCGAACGCGACGATGCGGCGGTTTGAATCAACGTAAAGACGTGCGGTAAACAGCAACGAGCCACAACCCGCATCCAGGAACATTCCGTCGCGAGCTGAGTTGAGAGCCTGGCGAGCGAACTGAACATAATGCACGGGAGAGGTTCCCCACATTACGAAGTTATACAACCACGTCTTAACAACTGCATCGTACAGGGCTGCCCGCTTGTCGTAATGGTGCTGAACTGAAGTATCCGGCAACACGGAGTAAATGTCGTCTTCGATCAGCCGCACAGTGCGCTGCTCCGCCAGGACATTCTTTAACTCTTCCAAGGCGTCCATTTATGAGGTCGGTTCAGCGAATAGCTGTCGGGCTGATGGCGTCGGGCCGTATGGTTTCGGTGGTCCAACTTTAGTGGCAGTGGCGGTGGTTGAGCTACCTAAACATCGCGATGCAAGAATGATCGAAGGAAAGGAACGAAGGAGAAAGCGGCGTCGATCTTCCCTG
>JAICQI010000405.1 GCA_025937955.1 Pyrinomonadaceae bacterium | reverse complement strand
TAGCTGGGTTGATTGGCCAAAGAACCAGGCGAAGCTGAAAGCGAATGGAGGTGGCAAATGATTCTTCTTAATGGGAGAGTTTTCAAGCTGGTGTTGTTACTGGCGATCGCTGCAACAATGCCAAGTGTGATCATGGCACAGACCCAGATGAGCGAAATCCCTCTCGGAAGCGGAAGCAGCGGGGGCGGGGCTCAAAGCTTTAGCGGTGGCGCCTTGCTGGACGGTGGTGAAATGGGTGGTGGGGACTTAGAAGCCACCAGTACCACGGGTCCTGAAGCAGCAACCTTCGACGGTACGTACGTTTGGGTAGCCACACAATTCAACAACTCGATAACCCGAATCAGAGTCAGCGATGGCGCAGTCGCCGGAACGTTCACCGTCGGAAAACGGCCGGTGGCATTGCTCTATGCGGCTGGATCGGTTTGGGTGGCGAATTTGTTGAGTAACAGCGTGATGAAAATCACGCCTTCAACCGGTGCGATTGCCGGTACATTCACCGTCACGGATGGTCCAGGCGGGCTGGCATTCGACGGCACGAACATCTGGGTCGCAAACCGGCACAGCAACAACGTGACGAAACTAAGCACCAGGGGCGCCAATCTCGGCACTTTTTCTGTCGGAAAACGCCCGGTGGGTTTGGCGTTCGCGGCAAACAGCATCTGGGTAACCAACAACAAGAGCAACTCAGTTACACGCTTGAGCACTGCCGGCGCTGTGTTGGGTGAGTATGCTGTAGGCAAGGGTCCATTTGGAGTCGCTGCCGCCGGTGATAGTCTTTTTGTCACTAACTATTTCAGCCAATCTGTCACGAAGCTTCGCGCCGCGGATGGATTGCATCTCGGCGAGTTCAAAGTAGGTGATGGAGCGGCGGGAATAGCTTTCGACGGAACCAGTCTTTGGGTAGTTAACAACGGCGACAGCAATGTGATGAAAGTAAGTCCATCAGACGGAGCCGTGATCGCTACTTATGTCACCGGCAAAGGTCCCTTCGGAGTAGTCTTTGACGGTAAACAAATCTGGGTGTCGAACTTCGCAAGCAACTCAGTTTCACGGACGGCAGCCAATTAGTTTGTTCTTAGCCACAGATTGACGCCCATCCGCGCTGATCTGCGTTAATCTGTGGCGTTCAAAAATGTAAACGAACATTTCAAAGTCGTTACAATTTTATGTTCCAGTTGACAACTTTTTATCGCCTGTAGTAAAAAGTCGCACCTTCGAAATGGAACCCCCTCCCAACGTGGTTCCTTACGAGGGTCTATTCGCACCTCCGAACTGCGAAATTGAACTTTTTTGCCCGACTCAGTTTTGCCGCAGTAGTAATCCGCCCAGGACCCGATTTTCTCCTCACGTGGTATTCAGCCGAAGTTTTTTTGGATAAGGGTTCCGCGCGCACCCGGTCTATGTAATCTCGGACTATCAGTAACATCTCCCTCTGGTGTTGTGTCTTGGATAAAAGAGTAGAAAAAATCATCGCCATGATGCGAGAGGACGTTCGTGGAGAACTTTCTCTCAGTGAGTTTGCCCAATCTGTAAATCTTTCAGTTTGGCGACTCTGCCATATCTTCAAATCCGACGTCGGGATGCCTCCGATCCGGTACCTGAGATTGTTGCGGATGGAGCGAGCCAGGAATCTACTGGAATCGAGTTTTCTTAGCGTTAAGGAGATCGCGTTCCAGGTTGGTTTGAACGACGAGAGTCACTTCGTGCGTGACTTCAAATCAACTTATGGATTCTCTCCGGCCTTATATCGAACTCACTTTAAGAACAACCAGACCGAAGCCGCCCACAATAGCAACGGAAATAAAAATAACAACGGCAGCAATGGGACCAACCCAAACAAGGTGCAGCAGGAATTAGTTCGTGCTGCAAAGAACTCACTATTGCCGTCAATACATCTGGTTGTTTGCATGGTCTCTTATCTATCGTGAGATGGACCAGCTAACCCAAAGTATGGACCACGGTTGCGCAATTCTGAAATTCAATTTCAACCGAAGCAAGATCCGCTAACGAACGACAAAAATCGCCAAGCATGAAGGCTTGCTACTGGAAAATTGAGAGCGTAATCTTTCGCACGATTCAGCAACAGCGCACAGTAAAGTTTTTCCATCAACTAGTTTTCGTGTAAGTCAACTGACATTACTCAACTGTTTCAGCAAAAGCCCTCGCCCTTCAACTGATCGCTTGGTCGGGAAGTTAGATCAGGATTCGGGAGCTAAATAGCTACACTCTTCGAGTAAAGGTCTTAACCAACAGCTTGGGATTCTAGAGAGGCCAACCCAAACGGCTGAAAGGAGATTTCTATGCCTAAAAAGAAGGCAAACAGGCAGGGAGTTGGAAAGAAAACTGAAGGCACAATCAGTAGAAGAAATGTGCTCAAGGTAGGAGCAGCAGCCGGGGCCGCGACGGTCTTCGCCCCAAGGATGTTGACCTCTACCACGGCACTAGGCTTTACCGGCGGTACACCTCCAGCGCAGCCGCTGGAACAATGCGTCACAGGGGCCAGTCCGGCACATACACCTTTTAAGGATACGTTACCGATTCCGTTTCCAGCGTTACCCAATTTTCTAAGCCCGGCGCCACAAGAGCATCCTAACCTAAACGCGATGGAGGCCGACCGGGCGCCACATCAGCGCTGGGCTCAGTTTACCCCAGCGGTTTTCCATACCGAATTGGAAGCGAGGCCCGGACTCCATACATTCCACTCGGACTTTGGTCCGTCATACATCTGGGGGTTCGACGGTAAGTATCCAGGCCCAACCGTCCTGAACAGGTACGGCAGATCTACCATCGTGCGGTTCCGGAACAGCTTGCCGCCGAACGGCGATAACACGTTCGGCGTCCCGGAGATAACGATCCACTTGCATAACGGTCACCATGGCTCAGAGAGCGACGGTTTCGCAGGTGACTTTTTCCCAAGCGGCAGATGGAAAGACCATCTGTACCCGAATGTCTACGCCGGCATCGAAGCTTTTCCGAACCAGAACCCGAGTGGGGACGGGGTCGGTGACGCCAGGGAAAAGATGGGCACTTTCTGGTACCACGACCACCGCCAGGAGGAAACCCTCCCGAACAACGTCATGGGCCTGAACGGCATGTTCATCGTTTATGACCGGACGGATCCGGGCCATGAATTCGCCACGCCCGGTTCGCTGCGGCTGCCTGGATATTATGGCATCACCGACATTCCTATAATCCTTACCGAGAAGAGGTTCTGTGCCCTGGATGCACAAGGCCGAAACGAAATGGTGAATGCAGCCGGTGGCGACAAGTGGGTCGTCAACGGAGCGATTCAGCCGAAGTTTACTGTCAGGAGGAGAAAATACCGGTTCCGCATTCTCTCTACCGGACCGACAACGGCCCAGTGGGACCTCAGGCTCCGCCACGGCACGACAGGCGCTGTTGAAACGATGACATGCATCGCCACTGATGCCAATTTCCTCGAGCATCCGGTTCCGGTCGATGACGGCCCGAATGCAGGTAACACCAACGCCATCACAGGAAACGTCATTAATACTCCGGGCGCAATCCGAGTGAACGTCGCTGAGCGCTACGACGTGATCATCGACTTCGGGCAGTACCCTGCGGGCACTCAGTTGTATCTCACGGATCCCAGGAATACCCAGGTTGTCAACCCGGGAAACGTGTTTCCGGGATTACCGTCAACCTTCGGCATCCAAAACGTTCTAATGCGGTTCGATGTGGTCGAGCGCGAGTGGTGGTTCCCGCAGGATACACCGGATATTCCGGAGACCCTCTGCACCTATCCGCCGATATGTGAGCCGGACACTACGTTCACGTGGAGGTTTGATCGCGATCCTATCGGAACGGTTCCACGACGGTTCTTGATCAACAGCCGTGACTTCGATGTCGATGTACCGCAGCATTGCATCATCAAGAACACCTGTGAAGAGTGGTTCATCGACAATAACACCGGTCAATTGCCATCCGGACCTACCAACTGGGCCCACCCTGTGCATATTCACTTTGAGGAATTTCGCATTCTGAAGCGATTTGCGAACATCGGTGGCGTACTTACGGAAGTTCCGGTGCCTCCGCTATCAGCGGGCAGGAAAGACGTAACCAAGGTGGAAGCGGGAGAGGCCGCCCTGATCAGGATGCAATTCCGCGACTATCTCGGAGATTACCTGATCCACTGTCACAACATGGGCCACGAAGACGCGTTCATGATGGTGCATTGGGTCATTGTTCCTGATGCAGCGGCCAAGGCAGCATGCGACGCAACGATTGCCAAGGCCAACGCGGAGTACGAAGCCAAAATGCGCGGTGAGGAGGTGTAGTAATGGATAGAAGATCACTATTTTCCAGAGGAAAGTTCACGCCGCATCCTTCATCGCAGGGCGAAAAAAGGTTCACAAATGCGGTGCTTCGAACACAGGACAACCAAGAGGTCAGGTTCTATGACGATTTGATCAGAGGCAAGCAAGCCGTGATTAATTTGATGTACGCAGATTGTCACGGCGGGTGCCCTCTGGTGACTTCGGTTCTGAAACGAACTTATCGCGACCTGAAGCCTCGCATGGGTAAGGACCTCTTCTTTTACTCAATCACGGTCAAACCCCAGGAAGACACGCCGGCCGCGTTGAAGCACTATGCCAAGCTGCGGAATGCTGATCTGCCTGGTTGGTATTTCCTGACCGGAGATCCCTACGATCTCGAAACGATCCGCTTCCGGCTCTTTAATATGGGCCATATAGGGGTCGACACTGATTTCGCCATGCACGCCAGCACGTTGCGTATTGTCAACGATGCCACCAACCGTTTCACACATGCACAGGCGTTTGCCAGTCAGAAGAATATTCTGAAACATATCTCCTGGGCTGATCCGTTTAAGACACCCGCGGAATGGGATGCGATAATTCGGGCTCGTCAGGCTCGGATCTACAAGTCCATCAAGAAACACGGGTACTTACGCCGAGAGGAAATTTAGTTAGCGGCACAAGACCGTCAAGGTGAAGTAATACGACCTTGCACGGTCAAAATCAGGCCGGGAATAGAAGCTGCCGAAAGTGGCTTCTATTCCTGGCCCAAACTCCCGACCCAGGTGAAATAATCATGAAATTTACTGCCATAATCTCGCTACTGGCTATGATTCTTTTGGGCTCGTCCGCAACCGCGGTGGCCCAGGAAAAATCTTGCAAATTCGATCTCGGTGGAACCTGGAAAGCGCAGCTCACACCCACTGAGGCGGTACTCTATCGTTTCGATTCGAAGGGTGAGGTGACTGTACTTTCGCAAACCGGCGCCGGCGAACCCCAGCTGACCGCGACTGCCAAATACGAGGTAAACAATGAGCTCGGCAAACCGGAGTCAGTTTCGTTTACCGCAACCGGCAAGAACCGGATATTCGGCGCCAGAAAAAAGAGCATGAAGATCGTTAGCTATGACGATACTTCGATTACGTGCGAAATACCTGGCGTAGGCGCAACTCGCTGGACCAGGGTCGATTCCGATCGGTATTTTATTGTGCTCGCGGCGCGCGAGAAAGAGTTCCAAGATGCGAGTGGCTCGGCGTTTCCCATGGTCATCAAGCTGGCTGGAGGAACTCCCACAATCGACGCCTTCGGTGTCTATTTTGCGAAGGGCGAAAGGGCCTTTGGCGCCGTCCCTCCCGACGTATACAAGAACTATCTGCGAGAGGCACGAAACGATTCTGAAACGACATTGCGTCTGGAAATCAACTCCCGGCAGTATGAAAGGGTGTTGAAGATCATTAAGGAATGGGAACGGCGGGACCGCGAAGGCGCGCTTTTGTACAACACCGCTCGCGAGACTTTAGATGATGCTACCTATCTCAATAACATTCTGGTTGTTAAGGCGG
>JAICQI010000880.1 GCA_025937955.1 Pyrinomonadaceae bacterium | reverse complement strand
GGTTGAATGCTTTAATGTAGTTCTCCGATGCGACGTATACCGTGCCGTCCGGGCCGACGGCGACGCCTTTGTCCCCGGCGCCGTTGACGACCCATTTCAGGCTGCCGTCCGGTGCTAGCGCATAGAGATGCTCGAACGCATCAACGGCATAAATCGTGCCATCAGGACCGAGGGCTGGGCGCACCATCGAGTAAGGCCCATCCATGCGAAAGCGCCAGTTGACGCGTCCATTCGCCGGCGGGCGCTCGGAGACGTTTAGGGGCAATGAGTTACTTGGGCCAACTGCGTTAACAACTTGCACTCCGACAGTCATGAGCGGCGCAGGCTCCGGCACGTAAGCGATAATGTGTGTGCTACTCCAGTAAGATACGGGCGCCGCAAGGCCACCAATTAAGACCTGACCACTGCCGCCGAAATTGCTGCCGAAGATTTCAAGCAAGCCACTCCTCGGCAACGTGCTCGCGGACAGCTTGTCGATAGTGCCCGGTTCGGTGACGGTGCCGTAAAGGAAGAACGAAACGTCTGCCTGAGGGTAGGAGAAGAACTGGTTGTCGCCCTTTTGCCAAATAGTCTGGCCCGTGGCGAGATTGCGGAAATAGAAGCTTTGCCCGGAGGGCGCGCCCGAATTTGAACTCCACCAGTACCAATAATTGCTCACGGGCTGCACCGAGATGAAATGCCGTCCCGTCGCCCAAAAGGCCGGCGACAAATTGGCGCTTACTGTACCCACCGAATCATGGCTCAGGTTCGGGTCGCTCGCAGCCAGGTAATATTCTTGCTGCAGCGCGCCCGGCGCGTTGTCGGATCCGAACTCATAGAAGCGAATATAGACTCCTTGAAAATCAACCTGGCCCCACGTAAACCCGTCAGCCACTACTCGATCAATGCTCCCCTTTACTACGAAATCATCCGCGACTTCGCTATTAGTCCCAGTGAAGGGCCACGCCTGGCTTGGTCCATATGTGGATTGATTGTCCGAGTACTGCGAAAACACCAACTCGCCGCCGGCCGCCAGATCCGCCAGACACAGCAGGAGCACCGGAACGATAATCAAATGTGTAAACTTCATAGTCCTACTCCGCGGCAAAGTCTCTACGCGGTTAAGCGCCGCGTACACCTGTATTTCTCAGCCGCAAACGAGTACTGTTTGCTGGACTGAACGCTGACAGGTGGGCGCACGCGCCGTCAATAGGCCTTCTATCACGATCTACCTAGACGATTGTCACGGGTGCGGATAATGTTTGAGCGACAATTGGCTGAACTCCTGGAGGGAACAACTGACGCGGCTTTTACTGTAGACCTTCAGGGCGAGATTCGGACGTGGAATAAGGCGGCCGAAAATCTCTTTGGTTATCCC
Organism: Pyrinomonadaceae bacterium; assembly: GCA_025937955.1. GTDB lineage: Bacteria > Acidobacteriota > Blastocatellia > Pyrinomonadales > Pyrinomonadaceae > PSRF01. The sequence continues at coordinate 1,144 of JAICQI010000880.1, read as the reverse complement.
GCCTCAAGCGCGGTTGGGAAGGCCTGCGCGACGCTCATGAAAGGTCGGGTGGACAGCCGCACGCCTGTGTGCTGCCAATCCTGTGACGTACTCGAATGCATTCGGGCAGGTCGGGAAGTTTCCAACTTTGATATGGAGATCAGCACCCTCACGGGGCAGCGCATATGGGTTAACGTCTCACTGCTGGTGACGTACGACCAACATACTGAGCGCCGGCTGATCATTCACATGATGCGCGACATCCGGAGGAGGAAGAAGGCCGAGAAACTCACGAGGGAAATGTTCCGAATAGCCAAGCACCTCGTCAGCAGTGCGGAGCAATCTGGCGAGTTGCCTCCCCTCGTGCCGCTGACGTCACAGGAGAAGAAGATTCTCAGTCTTCTGATCGCAGGTAAGAGCACGAAGGAAGCGGCTGAGGATCTTAAGATCAGCATGAGCACGCTTCGCAACCATATCTCTCACATCAATCAAAAACTCCACACGAAAAATCGTACCGAAGCAGTGATGAAAGCTCTGAAGAGAGGAATCATTTGAGTTACCGCTCTGAATTGCTCTGCAGCTGCGAGGAGCTGAAGCGGCTGCCATTCCACGCGGACCAGACAGGCGAGTAGTTAAAGTGGACTGCCGCCGAGATGAAGCGCCCGATGAGCCAAAGATGAGCCAATTACCTGGTGATACCAGGCAGGACGTAAGCTGCTTTGACGGCTGTAACGTCGATAAATACTGCTTAGTAGAGCCTCTCAAATAACACCCCAGCCGGATGTTCCCATGAAGAATGGTTTCCTCGCTGGCTGAGTTTGATAAGACAGCGAATGGCGGCAACAGCGACAGAGTAATCGATAACAACCACTCCGTGTTTGGAAACCTTCGACTATGGCAGGATCTCAATCACAACGGAATATCGGAGTCGAGCGAGCTTCACAAATTCAGTGACTTTGGCCTCAAGATTCTTTTCCTCGATTTCAAACTGTCTAAGAAGACAGATGAATACGGGAACGAGTTCAAGTACCGGCTAAAGTCAAAGACACAAAGGATGCGCAACTGGGGCGCTGGGCTTGGGATGTGTTCTTGCTCGGTTCCGGGGATTGAGACCTACAAACTGGAGGAACAAAAATCGCTCGCCGTGAGCTTCCTCAATCGTTCC
>JAICQI010000765.1 GCA_025937955.1 Pyrinomonadaceae bacterium | reverse complement strand
GATCGATCGGAAGCGGCAACCGCTGTTACTTCAAACTGTGGGTGATCGGCGAGCAATTGAATAAACCGTTGCCCCACCATCCCCGTCGCACCAAGAATTCCAACACGAAACTTTCTGGTCATGATTACTACCTTCTGCTAAAGATCAATATAGGTCTTATAGGTCCTATAGGACCTATTTTTCCAGCCCTTTCTTTATTCGCCGAACGCCTTCTTCTAATGTTCCATGATCGGCGCAGAAGGAGACGCGGAGGAAGCCTTCGCTCTCGCTGCCAAACGCCGCTCCCGGCACGGTGATCACTTTTTCATCCAACAACGCGTCCGCAACTTTCATCGACGGACCGTAATCACTGACGTCGAGCATCGTATAAAATGCGCCCTCCGGCGTCACTGCACGCAGTCCCAACACCGAATCAATCAACCCCAGCAAATGATCGCGACGCGCGCGAAACGTCTTTCGAAAACCCGCTCGCCCCGCTTCCGCCTCATCAGTCCACGCCACCAGCGATGCTTTCTGCGACACCGCCGACGCACACGTCGTGACGTAACCGTGCAGCACCAGCACCGCCTGGACCACTGCCTCTTCGCCGCACACCCAACCAAGCCGCCAGCCAGTCATGCTCATCGACTTGGAAAGACCACCAATCACAACCGTGCGCTCATAGAACGATGACAACGATCCGGGACGCTCCGGAGTGTAATAAAGGTCGCGATAAATCTCATCGCTGATCAAATACGCCCCATGGTCTCGCACTGCGTCCGCGATGCTTGCGAGATCATCCGGCGACAAAGTGCGCCCGGTCGGGTTCGACGGGCTAATACAAACGACGACCTTTGTCCGCGGCGAAAGCGCGCGGCGAAACTCGTCCGCATCAAATGCAAATCCTCGCTCGCGCGGTAAACGATAGAACTTCGCCGTTCCACCCGCCATCCGCACGATCGTCGGATACGCCACAAACCCCGGATTCGGCAACAACACCTCGTCGCCTTCATCAACCAGCGCGAGCAACGCGAGATACAAAGCTTCCTGCGAACCCGCCGTGATGACAACCCGCTCGGGCTTGCCTTCGAGATACGGGTAATCAGCGGCGACTTTTTCGCGCAACGCGGGAAGTCCGGCGTGTGAAGTGTAGCCGTTCTGCTCTTCGACAATCGCCTTCACCGCCGCCCTGCGAATCACGTCCGGCGTCGGCAGATCCGGCTCACCCAAACCGAGATTGATGCTGCCGGGTTTTGCGCGATCGAAAACCTGGCGGATAACGCTCTTCTCGATCCCTTGCAGACGTTTCGGTGGTGCAAACTTATTCAACGCAGGTAATCCTCTAATCGCACCGCCGTGTCAGTCTTCTCGTCGCGATACTTGACGATGATAGCCGCATAGAGCGAGAGCCCCCATTCGCGTCCGCGTGCCGTGGTGACAGCACGCGACCCCGGAACGACAACCGCGCCCGCGGGAATCTCGAGCGGTCCATCCGTTGTCCTTTGATAGATTTCGTCCTTAACAAGATCGTAGACGGGAGTCGAGCCTGTCAAGATCGTACCCGAAGCGAGCACCGCGCGCTCGCGCACGATCGTTCCTTCGTAAACTCCACAATTCCCACCGACGAGCACGTCGTCCTCTATGATCACCGGCACCGCGCCAACTGGCTCGAGTACGCCACCGATCTGCGCCGCGGCGGAGATGTGAACGCGCTTGCCGATCTGCGCGCAGGAACCAACCAGCGCGTGGCTATCTATCATAGTTCCGGCATCGACATAGGCGCCGGCGTTCACAAACATCGGCGGCATGCAAACAACGCCGGGCGCAATGTACGCGCCATCTCTGATCGTCGAACCACCGGGAACGATGCGAACGTTGTCTTTAATCGTTGTGGGCCGGGTGGGATACGTGTCTTTGTCAAAGAACTTGAAGCTCTCGCCGGTGGACATATCAGCGATTGCGCCGATGCGAAAGCCGAGGAGTATTCCCTGCTTCACCCACGTGTTTACCTGCCACTTACCACTCGCGGTCTTCTCAGCGGCGCGCACTTCACCGCGGTTCAGCGCGGTCTTCAGATCTTCGAAAACGGCCTTGTCTTCAGGGGAAAACTCATTGCCGGGACGTGCAGCAATTGCTTCAATCTGTTCACGCAACGGCATGCGACGTTTCCTTCAGTAGATCAAGCTCGGTCAAAATCTCACGCATACGAGCGCGCGTCTTCTCCTGCACTGGCACCAGCGGCAAACGAAGGTTTTCTTCGAGCAGGCCCATGAGTGCCATCGCTGCCTTAACTGGACCAGGGCTCGATTCGATGAAGTTTCCTTCCATCAATGGCAGCAAACGATAATGAAGCGCGCGCGCCTCGTCCCACTGGCCCGCGAGCGCGAGATCGTTCATACGCGACATCAGTTCCGGAGCTTCGTTTGACGCCACTGAGATCAGGCCATCGCCTCCCAGTGCAATCAACGGCAGTGTCAGCGAATCGTCGCCGGAGATTACGCGAAAGCCTTCGGGACGGCCGCGGAGAATTTCCATGATCTGCGAGAGATTGCCGGAGGCTTCTTTGACAGCGACGATGTTTTCGACGTCGCGTGCGAGTCGCAGAGTCGTTTCCGCGGAGATGTTTGACGAAGTGCGTCCGGGAACGTTGTAGATCACCACTGGCAAGCCGCTGATTGACTCCGCGATGGCGCGGAAATGCGCGTAGAGTCCTTCCTGCGTCGGCTTGTTGTAATAAGGCGCGACGGTAAGCACCGCATCGACGCCGAGCTCGCGCGCAGCTTGCGAGCGTGCGATTGTCGTGGAGGTTGAATTACTGCCGGTGCCTGCGATTACTTTTGCTCGCCCGCGACAGAGCTCGACGGTGGTGCGGATGACGAGCCGGTTCTCGTCTTCTGACATCGTCACGCTTTCGCCGGTCGTGCCGCAGGGCACGAGCATGCGCACGCCGCCCGAGATCTGGTATTCGATCAGTTCGTGCAAACGTTTCTCGTCAATCGCACCGGTCGCGGTAAAAGGAGTGACAAGAGCTGTAGCGCAGCCGCGAAGCCAGTCGAGTTGTAATGTCATAGTGACCTCCTTTAGCCGCAACAAGGCACAAAAAGCACAAAAACAATCCTTTTCATTTGTGCTTGATGTGCCTTTTTGTGGCGATGATCTCTTCTATCACTTCTCCAAACTCAAACACGCCTGTTCGT
>JAICQI010000152.1 GCA_025937955.1 Pyrinomonadaceae bacterium | reverse complement strand
TGTCCGGTCCGGGGGTGGCGTGGGGTGGCGGTCCCACTTGCCCCCCACCCTCCCGCTTTCCGTTACTCCCCCGACCCAACTCAAGCCCTAATCGGTTTTCCGCAGCGGCCACAAAACTTGGTTCCGGCAGGATAGCTACTGCTACATCCACTACAGAACACTTCAACCGGCTTCGGTGGGCGCCAGTCGAGCGACGCGGTTCCGATCGGCACGCCACAACGTCCGCAAAACTTCGTACCCGCGGGATAATCGTGACGACAACGCGGACATTGCACTTCTGCCGCGACCGGTTGAAAAGTCGTGTTGCCACACCTGCCACAGAACTTCACGCCCTCCGCAAAACGCGAATGACACTTCGTACACATCACGACCACCAGCGTCGTTGAGTGTCCACCGTGTTTACTGTCGAGACTGCCACCGCGCGACGGAGTCAGTTGATTGCTCGACACGCCAATCTTCAGTTGCGCCTCGATGATCTGTTCCGCAATGTCACTGCGAATCTCGATCACGCGCTCATCGTCCGGCTCACCCGCCTTTGACACGCGCAGCACGTGCTGACCCGGCGCGATCGAAGTCAGGATCACGCGACCCGAACGCCCGACACTTCCATAACGCTCATCATCGACGTAAACCTCCGCGCCGGATGGCGCTATGACTACGAGCCGCGAATCTCTTCGTTTGGCTGTGCCTGAATCGGAAGAGACGGCATTTGCAAAACTCTCAAACCATTCGCTTGCAGTCGCAGGACGATCGTTAACCTCCATCGCCAGCGCTTTCATGATCGAGGCTTCGACTTCGGCGCTGACGTCAGAACGCAAACTCGACAACGCGGGTGGCGCCTGCGTCAACTTCTGCGCGATCAGTTGCGTGATGTTGCCTGTGAACGGCGGACGTCCGCCAAGCATGTGATACGCGATCGTGCCGAGCGCGTAGATGTCGGCGCGAGCATCGAGCTGCTCGCCGGGTTGCATCTGTTCCGGCGCCATGTATTCGGGCGTGCCGATGATTCCCTGTGAAGCTGGACCACTCGCGGAAGTGACCTCGGATCGATCGGCGTTGACGATCTTTGCGAGCCCGAAGTCTCCTACCTTTACGAAACCGTCTTCACCACCTGTCTTGCGTTTCTGCTGCATCAGAAAGATGTTGGCCGGTTTTAGATCGCGGTGGAGAATTCCGGCATCGTGAGCTGCTTCGACTCCGGCAACTACCTGCTGCATGATCGTCGCTGCTCTTTGCGGATTGACGGTGCCTTCACGACGCAGCAGGTGATAGAGAGTTTCGCCTTCGACGTATTCCATCACGAGGAAGAAGACGCCGTCAGCGCTTTTGCCGAAGTCATTGACGTCGACGACGTTCGGATGACGAATTGACGCGGCGGCGCGTGCCTCACGTTCGAAACGCGCGATAGCTTCGCCTTCCTGTAGATCTTCATCGCTGAGAATGTCGGGACGAACTGTTTTCACAGCGATACGGCGTGTTTGCAGGTTCTGATCGCGCGCGAGATAAACCTGACCCATCGCGCCGCGACCGAGACGTTTCTCGAGCAGGTAGCGTGCGGCGAGCAGCCGCGGACCCGGCAGTGTGTGCTTTGTGTTTACCTGATCCTGCGGGCAGATCTCGACGTCGTCTTCGAAGCAGCACTCGCAACGGGGACACTCACGCATAGGGTCGGGATTTTAGCAGAAGATTCTCTCTGCGCCTTTGCGTGAAATAAGCTTTAAGCCTCTGCCGGCAGGTCTACACAACACGCGGAGCAGCGCTTCGCGCCCAGCGGGATCGCCGTCAGGCACGCAGGACAGTCTTTGGTGTTGGGCGGCGGAGGCGGAGCAGCGCGCAGCCGGTTAACGGCTTTAACGACCAGGAACACCGCAAGCCCGATGATCAGAAAGTTAATGATGTCGTTGAAAAGCCTTCCGTAAGCGATAACCGGCAGTCCCTTCAACTGAGCATCCGCCAGTGACACCGGTCCTTGTCCGGAAAGATCGATAAAGAGGTTTGAAAAATCGGCTTTACCCAGGGCCAATCCGATGGGTGGCATGAGGACGCCTTCCACAAACGACGTAATGATCCTTCCAAAGGCGGCGCCGATAACTACTGCAACTGCCAGGTCGACCACGTTTCCCCGCGCGATGAACTCTTTGAATTCTTTCCACATGGTTGTGTTCTCCTGTAGCCTCGAACGTGAGACTCCACGGGACAAGCCCGTGGCATCTGGTTCTTAGGTATTGTTTGGTCAGTGACAGTTCTTTGCTGCTTTGAATCCTGCTTTTTCCGCGTCGGCGGCGGTTTTGAAAACTACCTTGTTCTTTTCGGCGATCTCTTTCGACGGTGTGCAGCCGTTTGGATAATAGGTTTTTGAATCCTTGTCCGCGACTAATTCCGGCGGTGGCGCTTCAGTGTTTTCACCCGTGGCTGAGGCGTTGGCTTCAGCAACCGCGTCCTGTTCCTCTTTGGCTTGCCTTCGTTCGGCGACGAGATCTTCGGCGGCAATGTCGATAAGACGGAAGCTTGGTCCACCTGCGACTGTGGTGACGATCAATTGAAAATCAGCGCAGCGTAGTTGCTGGCCCTTTGATCTATATGACGACCAGTTTCCACCAACACGTAACGACTGCGAGATCAGTTTCACAAACTCTTCGGCGGTGTGGACTTTGAACGTTTCGTCGTAGCCGATCCACAGAGACGTGAGTCGATCGTCAACGAGATCGAGAGAGATGCTTCGCACGCCTACAAACTTCGTCTTGTCGATCTTCGGATCAAAATAAGGATTGATCGTGGTCTTGGTGACGCCGAAATGATCGGCTTTCCCAAACGCGGTTTGCGGAACGTGCGTTTTAATCTCTTCCTTTGTCATCCCGAGGCGAAAGCCTAGCAATTCAGGAGCAGCGGGCAGCTCGCTGAGTTTCTTCGTGCACTGGGCAGACGCAGTTTGGGCCAGCAAGAGGAGCAGGAGAGGGAACAATAGGGTTCGCAGCATGGGCGCGATTATACGACAAGATACGCCAAGGAACCCGACGCTATCGCGTTGCGGTACTGACCCGATCCTTGGAAGCGGTCAGTACCGTAACGCGGTAGCGTCGGGTCAGCTTTGCACTAAGGTACGAATTATCCCCTCGAGAGTGGCCGGTTCGAAGGGCGTGGAGACGTATTCATCGCAACCCGCAGCCAGCGCCTGTTCGCGAAACTGGTCGGCGCCGTAAGCGGAAACGGCGACAATCGGCACCGAATTGAGTGACTTCAGATCGCGAATGCGCCGCGTTGCAGATAGCCCGTCGAGTTGAGGCATCTGCATGTCCATGATGATCAGGTCCGGCGACTCCGTTGCGGCCTGGTCTATCGCCTGCAGCCCATTTTCAGCCTCAACCACGCGAAATCCCCTGCGCTCGAGCCACGTGCGCAAGAGCAGTCGTGTGTCATCGAAATCGTCAACTACCAGGATGGTCCGCGGGGTGTCGGTCGCCGTGCTCATAATGATCCAGAGGTTCGGGGGACCGGGGGTTGGGCTAAGCCTAACAGAAACCGCGGATTTCGGGAACCATTTTAGCCGCCGTTTTAGGCGTCTAACACTGACTTCGTCCTTATTACAAACGCGACCTCGCTACCTTCCGACGCTGACTCGCCTTCCAGCAAAGCGAGTTTCATACGCTGGACTGAACAGAGTCCTGGTAGGGTCGGATAGCCGGCATAGCTGCGTGTGAGATCCGGTGCCGCAACGACGAAGGCTTCAAGGATCGTGATCTCTGCTTGCATACGGTGAAATTCCATCTGTTTCCGAAATCGCTTTAGAACTTGTCTAAGGTTCTGTTCAACTTCGAGAGGTGTGAATCGTCCATGAACTGTGTCACTGATCCAGTTTCTGAGATCGAGAAACCTGTTTAGCGAGTTAGGGTCATTTCTATACTCAATGATCTGTTGCCAGGACACGTCCGGATGTGGAACCGGCAAAGCAGTGACAACGATCTTCACAACGTTATGCTTGTTTGTGGACTCATCGTCTTGATCCAATGAGCTGAATTCGCTGGGAACGATGGCGTGGGCATCAAGGTTGTGGATGTTTCTAAGTTGAATTGCTGAAAGTCGAGTGAGGTTTAAGGTCATGCGTTGAATGGCGCTGATCGTCGTGAATGGATCAATCAAACCCGCGAGACGGGTCGGAGTCAGTTCGCGCATTTTATTCTTAAGTACTGCGGCTTTCTCTTCGTCTTCTCGAGCAGCAGAAAAGTCGTCCAGGGTCAGGCCAACAGGCTTATATAATTCGTTGATATCCTGACGCATCCGATTCTTCAAATCCTGACCTACAGCGGACTTTTCTATATCCGGTTCAAACAAGATGCCAATTTCGGCGAGCCACGCCCCGAATTTACTAAACTCCAGAATGGCGGCATTGGGATGAGTTAGGAAGGTAGATAATCCGGGAACGGCAATGCGGTTGAACAGCACCGCAATCTGCTTTAATGCAGCTTCCTGGAACACTAAGGCCTGATGCGCAACGGCCACTAAGTCTCTGGGGTGATTCGTCATGGTTCAGCTTCGACGCCAAAAGGGGAGATGAGTGAGATAAGAAGGACTGATCTAGAAACATCAAATCAGGGTGCACTAATTTCGACTAGCTGCTCGTCGAGGTCGAGGAGCGTAATTACTGCAAATTGGCCATTTAGCTCTCCTCCATCACTTGCAGTTGTGAGCTAGTATATCTCGCTTTCGATATCTCGCAATGCAGTTTAGCCCGGAATTGTGTGCTGGACTTCCTACTTGACATTGGAATCGGTTCCAAGCTTTAGAATTCCATCATGAAAGCAGTGAGTGGCAACGGTGCTTTAAGCTCGGGCGAGCTTGCTGATTTGGCAGGAGTCAGCAGAGATACGCTGCGACATTACGAGCGCAAAGGTGTGCTACCACGTCCGCTCCGCGGTCACAACGGGTATCGACAGTATCCGCCTGAAGCATTGCAACGAGTGCAACTGGTGCGGCGGGCGCTAACAGTTGGTTTCACGCTGGACGAACTCGCCAAAGTGTTGAAAGTTCGCGATGCTGGTGGAGCGCCATGTGAAGAAGTCAGGAGACTGGCAGCTCAAAAACTAGTTAACGTTCAGGATCAACTGCGCGAACTCACTGAGTTACGAGACGACCTTCAAAAGACATTGAGAGACTGGGATGCACGATTAGCTCGTCGAACTCAGGGAAGGCGGGCCAATCTACTTGAGGCACTGTCCGTTGATCCGAATCCTGGCAAACGTTCACATCATTCAATCAAACGCAAGAAGGAGAAGTGAGTAATGAAAACACATTTTCGACGATCAATTCTGGCCTCATTGATTCTCGCAATCGCGACACTCGTGACGGTTTACGCGCAGCAACCGAAGAAAGACAACATGGCTCATGACCAGATGAACAAGCGAGGCGATCACGTCATGGGGTTTGACCATACCAGGACCACACATCATTTTTTGTTACAAGAGTCGGGTGGCTCCATTGAGATAACAGCCAACAATTCCGACGATGCTGAGAGCAGGGAACAGATCAGAATGCACTTGAAGCATATCGCAAAGATGTTCGCCGAAGGGAATTTCAATGCTCCAATGCTGATCCACGATCAAACGCCGCCCGGAGTGCCGGTGATGCAAGAGTTAAAGGGCGAGATCAAGTACAACTATGAGGAGATCGATCGTGGAGCAGCAGTGCGGATCTCAACTAAGAATCCGGCTGCGTTGCATGCGATTTACGATTTCCTTCGATTTCAAATAAAAGAACACAAGACTGGCGACTCGCTGGAGATTCGTAAGCGGAACTGACACCCAACCCTTGTCGTCGCACGATCGCTCAACTTCACTATGGACACTGGGCCTGCTTTTTCTGCGGCTGGGCACTACCGCGTTCGGTGGTCCGGCTGCGCATATAGCGATGATGGAAGACGAGGTCGTGCGTCGTCGACGTTGGCTGACGCGCGACGAGTTTCTTGACTTGCTTGGCGCAACCAATCTTATCCCTGGTCCAAACTCCACCGAGCTGGCAATTCACATCGGCCACCGGCAAGCCGGTTGGCCCGGACTATTGGTTGCCGGCGTAAGCTTTATCCTGCCTGCTGTATTGATTGTCGGCGCGTTCGCATGGGCCTATGTTCGATACGGCTCGCTCCCGGAAGTGGCCGGCGTGCTTTATGGTGTGAAGCCGGTGATCATCGCCATCGTGCTGCAAGCGTTATGGTCCCTCGGCCGTACGGCTATCAAAACTAAATTTCTGGCGTTCGTCGCAGCCGCTGCTGTTGTACTCACGTTTCTCAGAGTGCATGAGCTACTGGTTCTCTTTGGTGCCGGTGTAATCGTGGGGCTGGCGCGAATATCAGCGCGTCAAATCAGAAGCGGCCATAGTCTTCTCTTGCCGATCTCATCCTCGCCAGTTGCGTTGTTCCTGCAAGCGAGCACTGCCACGGCCGCTCCGTTCGCTCTGTGGCCGCTGTTTCTCTTCTTTCTCAAGGTTGGCGCAGTGTTGTACGGCAGCGGCTACGTGTTGCTTGCTTTTATTCGCGCGGATCTTGTCGAACGATGGCACTGGTTAACTGAAACACAACTGCTGGATGCGATTGCGGTGGGCCAGGTAACGCCGGGTCCAGTCTTCACTACCGCCACGTTCATTGGTTATGTGCTCGGTGGAACGCAAGGCGCGCTGGTGGCAACCGTGGGAATATTCCTGCCGGCCTTCTTCTTTGTCGCTGTCAGCGGCCCGCTGGTTCCTCGTATTCGGAAATCGCCAGTCGCAGGCGCGTTTCTGGATGGCGTCAACGCAGCGGCACTCGCATTGATGTTAGTAGTCACGTATGAACTTGGTCGTGCAGCAGTAGTGGATGTGAAGACAATCGTTCTTGCGCTGGTAAGCGCAGTGATACTTTTTCGCTTCCGTGTAAATTCCGCGTGGCTGGTTCTTGGTGGTGGAATTGCCGGCTTGCTTCTCTACTGAGGAGACCTAATGTCAGCGACCCGCAGCACGGCTGAGGACTGCCGGTTTCGCAGCAGCTATAGATTTTTCAGTTTCTTCGACGATGTGCCTTGCCATTGCAAGGTTACTTAATACCTGTTCGAATGGCATGGATTGCGGGCGTTGTTCAAGCCAAATTACCTCATACCCCGGTAGTGCGTTGACGGCGTTGACCGTTTGTCCTGTTGTTCTAGTGGGACAAATGATGACATCGCAGCCGAGGCTCGCAAAGAGATCTAAACCTGCTTTGGTGGAACTCTCGACGCCGATTTTCACGCCGTTAAGGCTCAACACAACTCTGAGTTCTGCCCTGGTCCTATGTTCGTGCTCGACGCTTACGCCTGGATATTTCGCGCGCAGTAATTCATCGACAGTCCTGATCGTTTGGCTCTTACCAATGTTTCGTCTGCCCTTTAATGCAAATACTTTTTTCAAGAGTTTCTCCCTTATGTCGGGGTGGAAGGTATTGGTACCCGCGGCAGGGGTCGAACCTGCGACCTTTCGCTCCGGAGGCGAACGCTCTAATCCACTGAGCTACGCGGGCCTAATAAAATCGCAGGTTCAAAGAGGTGCTTAAAAATGTCCCCCTTTTTTACCCCTTTTTGTACCCTTCGTCAATAACGGGTGCTTTGGGGTAATTTGTTGACTTTCGCAAAACTAAAGGATATGTTCCCGACGTTCTCATTCAGGGCTGAACTCTCACGAGCCTGTTTCCTTGCAACTCGTTAACTTCAGCCCCACATTTTTAGACCTCGTCGTAACGAGCTCAACACAATCCTAAGATGAGAAGCAGTACTTCAATCAGCGTCACTTAACGTTTCATGCTCAGGTGATAACGAGAAGGTTGACTGTCAAGTGGACTATCCTTGGGCGAACTAATCGGACATGTTTGTACTGGCTGAATACTTCAAATCCAGCAAACAGGATTGAACGAGAATACAAAGACTGTGAGGTGCCTAAAATGTTGAAAGCTACAACCGTGCTGCTTACGTTACTCGTTATTGGCTATGTTTCCTCGCCTGTTTCGATCCAAGCTCAACCTAGTGGAAATGTGTTTGTCGGCGAGCGCCTGTCGAGTGGGCTTAAGCTTGGCGTTGACAGTTCCAAACAGGAAAGAACCTGGGTTAATCACGACAAGGAGAAAGGCTTCTTTGCCTTAGAGTTTCCCGCCGGCCAGGAATGGTCAGCGATGTTCATTACGGTGGGATCGGCAACCGGTCGCAAGGACGATCGCCGGTACTATGATTACTCTGAGTTCAAAACACTTTCGATTGAGTTGAAGGGGGCGTCAGGGGGTGAAAGAGTTGAGGTCGGAATCAAAAGCAAGGATCAAGAGGACGATGGTACCGAAACGAAGATTCCCGTCACTTTGACAAATGATTGGAAGACGTATCAATTCGCGTTGGACAGTTTCAAAGGCGTCGACTTGAAGTCGCTGTATGTTTTGGCTGAGTTTGTATACACCTGTCCTGCTAAACAGGTAGTTCACGTTCGCAATATCAAATATCTAAAAGAGGAAGCGACCACTCCGGAAAAAGGGACGGAGCCTTGTCCACCTGCGGAGACTGATGCGCTGGAAATATTGGTTGGCAGCCGACTTGCCGGCGGTTTTGGATTGGGTCTTGACAGTTCGGACCGCAAGTCCGATTGGCTCACGCGAAAAGAAGGTGAATTCCTGCTGCTGAATTTTCCTGCTAATCAGGAGTGGTCGGCTGCCTTTATAACCGTTGGTCCTCCAACTCAAAAACTAAGAACGGGTCGCCAGTTCAAGGATCTGTCTATGTTCAAGTTTCTGTACCTCGAAATGAAGGGTGCGGTTGGTGAGGAGCAACTCGAAATAGGCATAAAGACAAACACTCAAGAGGATGATGGCTCGGAGACAAAGCTGCCTGTGAAAATAACAAGCGAATGGAAACCGTATGTGATCGCTTTGGACAAGTTCGTCCAAACGAATCCCACGAAGCTGTACGTAGTGGCTGAATTTGTTTACGAGGGCTCCAAGGCACAAACGGTGTTCTTAAGGAATATCAAATATCTCAAAAAGGCGCCCCAGTGAGTCCACGAGAACTTGAAGCTTAACCGCTTAGTTCCAACTGCATTTCACTGTTTCAAATTTTTTCTCTTCACCTCCGCTGCTGAAGGGAAGTACATATTTCACCCTCGCAGAACAAGAGTCATCCTTGCAGGTTGGTTGCTCGACCACCTCAACGGATACCACATTCACAGAACCGAGTTGCTTCCGGAAACACTGTTCCATTTGCGCTTTAGACATTGCAGCCCGCGGCGTCGGTACTGGAGTTACAAAAACAGTAGGACTTGGTGACGATATTCCCGGTCGTGCGATGGGACTCGATTTTGGTGAGCTTGCGGGACGAGGTACAGAGGGCGTGGGGGACAGTGTCGCAAGCGGAGTTGGTGTGGGAGTAGGACTTGCAGTCGCAATGGATCGGACATCTCCATTCTTTCGATAAATGGAAACAACGACGATGATTCCGACGACGACAACAACTGCGATTCCGATAAGCGCCAAAGCTAAGCGGCCCGCCGGCATAGCGCGTTCTGGCGGCGGGCCTATTGAGGGCGCTGTGATCCTGACAATTCCTGGATTACTTGCAAAAGCTCAGGAAGCTTCCCGTTAGTCTCTGCCCACTCCACAACCTGTTCTCGCTTCGTTGCCAAAGGCAATACATTCGATGGACGTTCTTCGATTGGTATTTCAAGCAAGAAGATCAGTTGGGAATAAGTGTTTGGGTGAAGTCGATTTATATCCCTCAACAATTGAGCTCTGTCAAATTTCGATTTGGAGGCCTCGGGTGTGGGCATTTGTTCCTCTTCAGCATCTTGACGAAAGAAAGCCGCGTCGTTTTCCGCACCTGGATATGGCTCTCGTAAGTATGCGTCAAATTTTTCGGCTCGCTTTCCAGTCACTGTTTGGAATGAACCAAGTTCTTTTTGATGGTCTGGATTTAGTGTATAGAACGTTTGCTTATCGACGAATAAGCCGCCAGGTGGCGCCTTCGCCT
>JAICQI010000267.1 GCA_025937955.1 Pyrinomonadaceae bacterium | reverse complement strand
TCAACCAGGGCAGGCTCTTAAATTTTCTTGTAACTTTTGCTGAACCCAGGTGTTTTAGGAGACGTAGCGCAGCTTATGGCGAGCGAAGATGACGAGTTCACCATGCTGTTCCAGGATTTCTACCCTAGCCTATGCCGCTTTCTGGAGTGTTTATTGGGAGGCCGCGCCCCGCTGGCGCAGGATCTGGCACAGGAAAGTTTCCTGCAACTACATCGAACGGCGTGGGGAACTATGCCAGTCGGTGAGGCGCGGTTCTGGCTCTACCGGGTCGCGCGCAACATGGCGATCAACGAGTTTCGCAAGTCAAACACACGCTACCGGCTGTTCGATCGAGTAGTTGAAGTGATGAGGCCGCGAGCACGCAACCCGGAGCAGGAATACGAGACCCAAGAGCGAAACGAAATGGTGCTGGAGATGCTGCAAACGTTACCGGAAGACCAACGCACCGCCCTGCTGCTGCGAGAACAGGAACAGTTGAGCTATCGCGAAATCGGGCAGGTGCTGAACATCTCCGAGAGCAAGGTAAAGGTCGACATCTTTCGCGCGCGCGCGTCGCTGCGGGAACGATGGAACCGGATTTCCGGATTATCAAGGGTGGCACGACTAGGTAATTGAAACATGAGCTGTAGTTTTACTGAAAAAGTCTCATCGCTAATTGACGGCGAGCTCTCCGCAACTGAGACGCGCGAAGTCGAGCGTCACTTGTTGAGCTGTATCGAGTGTCAACAAATGCGCGCCGACTTTCTTAACCTGCGCAGCCAGATCACGAGTTTTGAGACGGCGCTGCAACCTGAGGTACAGAACCGCGCATTGAAGAAGATCCTGGCAACCAGAGAGCGTCGTGTTCCAGCTCGCGGGCTGCAATGGACTTTCGGTACGCAGGCAGTTGCGTTTGCGTCCGTGGTGATCGTTGCCGCGATCCTTGGTGCGCTCATTTATCTAAATTCGAACACGCCGGACCAGCACACTGCGGTGGTCGGGGCTCCGTCGCTGCCCTCCGCAACGGCCGAACCGTCAAAGCAAGCGGAAGCAAAGGCATCGCCTGAACCGTCTAAACAACCAGCGCCGAACAAGGGTGAAGAAAACACTCCGCGCCGCGCGCCGTCGACTCCAGTGAAACGACCACTCGTGCGTGAGCCAAAACCGGGCGAGCAGTTTGCTTCGATTCCGGAAGCGCCGGAACGCATGCGTTCGGCCGACGCTCAGACGATGACGGCGATGCACTTTGAGAAGTCCGAAACGTTGTTGCGCGCGTTTAGAAATGCTCGCCTGGACGAACCGGGAGGCGCGGCGGAAGTTAGTTACGAGCGCAAGCGCGCCCAACAACTCATCGTGCAAAACATGATGCTGCGGCGCGAGGCTGATGCCGCCGGTGATGTCCAGATCTCGTCGCTGCTGGAGAGCCTGGAACCGATACTGATCGACATCGCCAATCTCCCGACCAAGCCAGACAAAGACGCCGTGCGCGTCATTCGCGAACGCGTCGAACGCAAAAACATCGTCGCGCTGCTGCAGGTCAATTCCACTGCACTCGCGCGAGCACTTGACTAATCACCTCAGAGGCACAGGGAACAGGGAGTTGCCGTGTGCGTTTTTGATCACCGCTCGATCTGCGCTCGCTCTCGGGTTCTCTGTGCCTGTGCGGTGAAACCAAACTTGTAAAGCAATTTCATTCTTTAAGGACAAACGATCATCATGAAGCACTCTGTTACTAATCACCCCCAAATCAGATCCGGTATCGCACTTGTCGCCGCGGTCGTAATCGCCTTCGCAATCTGCGCCCAACGCACCTACGGCCAGGACATCGTCAAGCTTGACCGCTTCGTGCAAGCCAAGGGCAACACCGCGTCGATGCAGCTCTTCCGCGAAGGCCGCGACTTTATCGAAGCGCAGAACTGGCAAAAAGCAGCCGAAAAATTCAACGCCTTCATAACCGGTTATCCCAAAGACAAAGATCTTGACGCCGCGCTTTACTGGTACGGCTACGCGCTTCAGAAGCAGGACCGAAAAGAAGAAGCAGCCGCACCGCTCGTCAGGCTGATCAATAGATTTCCGAATTCAAACTGGCGCAACGATGCGCAGGCGCTACTCGTCGTGCTCGGTCGCAAAGCCGACGTCGAACAGGCCCTGGACCGCGACAATTGCGAAATCAAGATCCTCGCGTTGCAGAGCCTTTTTCAGGCAGACCAGGATCGCGCTATCGGGATCGTCACCGACGCTCTTCGCACCGCTCCCACCCAATGCCCGGGCTTCCAGGCCGCGGCGGTATCAATGCTTGGTTCACACGGCGGTCCGCGCGTAGTGCCTCTCATGCTCGACATCGCTCGCAGCAATCCCGATCTGAAGCTCCGTCTTACCGCTATCAAGCGTCTGGGCGAACAACACAACGATCAAGTCGCCGGCGACCTGATCAAGATCTACGATGCCGATCGGACCAAGGAGATCCGCATACAGGTGCTGCGAGCGCTGATTGAAAGCCGCACAACGGTTGGCAGCGCGAAAGTGCTCGAGATCGCGCGCGCCGGCGACGACGCTGCGATGAGGCAAGTGGCAATTCGTTATATCGGCGACCTTAAAGATTCCGCTTCACTCGACGAGTTGATCCGGCTCTACGACGCCGACAAAACAAAGGAGATTCGTTTTGCGGTTATTCGCGCGCTTGCCGAACGTCAAGACCCGCGCGCACGCACCAAGATCTTCGAAATCGCGCGCCAGGGAGAAACGCCGGAGCTGCGCATCGAAGCGATCCGGCGCCTTGGCGAGCGCCGCATGGCCCTCGACGATCTGCTCCAGCTCTACACCGGCGAAACAAACGTGCAAATCAAACAAGGCCTGCTGCGCGCTTTTGCCGACAACGCCGATCCGCGTGCACGCACTAAGCTGCTTGAAATTGCCCGCGGGAACGAGGCGATCGAGCTGCGCGGCTATGCCATTCGACGATTAGGCGAGAAAGACGACGAGCAAACCGTCAATCAACTTGTGGCCATGTACGACACCGAGCAGAACGCGCAAGTCAGAAATGCGTTGATGCGAGCCTTTGGCGATTCGAAACAGAAGAGCGCCGTGCGCAAGCTGATGACGATCGCTCGTAACGATCCATCTGTGGAGCTACGCAAAGCAGCCGTCAGGTATCTGGGCGAGAGCAAAGATCCTGAAGCGCTGAAGTTTCTTGAAGACCTTTTGAAGTAGTAGGTCCTATAGGACCTATTTGGACCTATTTTCATCTGGAGGAATCATGATTCGCGCAGCCATTCTACTTTTCGCGCTGGTTGGATTCGTCGCTGCCGCCGACGAACTGCAAACCCAATCGCCCACGACCACGGTGCAGAGCTTCACCGCCGTCGAAGGCGCGGACCTCATGGCCAAACTTGAAGCCGCGCAGACGCGTGCGCGCGCGCGTCAAACGCCCTACTGGTCCGCTTACACTTTCGACGTGCGTTCGGGAGTCGCAATCGATCCTGCTATTCGTGACTTTAACGGGTCGATAAACACGATGGGCGAAACCACAGTCTTCATTGGCACGACCTCGACCGGATTGACTGTCGAAACACGCAACCTCGCCATCTTCCTGCTGCGCGATCCGGCGAGCAATCAGATCACGCGCATGGAGGTCTTCAACCTCGAACGCAAACGCGAGTACAGCGGCTATCCCGTTTACTGGCTCGGCCGCGCAAACAACGAAGAGAGCCTGAACTACCTTCGCGCCATCGCCGCCGCTACACCGCTCGACATGTTGAGCGAACGCGCCGTTCTCAGCATCGCCTTACACGACGACGCGAGAGTCAGCGGCATGCTCAAAAACTTCATCGAGACATCTCCCAATCAACGCATCCGCTCCACCTCCGTTTACTGGCTGGGCCAGGTCGGCGGTGAGCAGACATTTCTCGCGTCCCTCGTGCGAAACGAGTCGGAAGACAACAAGATTCGACATTCTGCGGCACGTGCGATCGGGCATAGCCGCGACCGCGGCGCCGTCACCACTCTCCAGGGTCTTTACGAAAGCCTCAAGGACGCTCCGCTCCGGCGCAGTGTAGTCGCGGCCGTGGGCAATAGCATCGATCAGCAACCCGCGTACGCGTTTCTGCTGGGTGTGGCGAAGAACGATCCCGACTGGGAATCGCGTCGCACGGCGGTAAAACAGATGGGACGCTTTCAGCGCGAAGATGCGCTTGAAGAGTTGATGAAGATCTACAACAACGACGCGAACGTCGAGGTAAAGCGCGCGGCGTTGCGTTCGATGGCGGAGACGAAGAATCCACGCGCGCAGGCACGGCTGCTTGAGATCGCGCGCACCGCTACGCACCCCGAGTTGCGCAAAACGGCAATCCGTGCGCTAAGTGATCGCGGTGAAGCGGCGGTTGACGATCTGCTGAAGTTGTTTGATTCCGAAACTGCGACGGACGTCAAACGGACGGTGCTTCAGTCGCTTTCGGACATCAAAAGCGCGCGCGCTGAAGACAAGCTGTTCGAAGTAGCGCGCGGCAACGATCCGGTTGACGTGCGACGACAGGCGATACGCCTGCTCGGAGAGCGCGTGGGCAAACGCAGCTTCGATTTTCTGAGTCAAACGGCGCAAAGCTCCACCGGTGATGCAGAGGTACAGGTGCAGGCGGTGAGGGCGATCAGCCAGCGGCGTGCTGAAGAGTCAGTACCGCTGCTGATCAAGATTGCGAAGACGCACCCGAACCAGCTCGTGCGCAAGCAGGCGATCCGTTCGCTCGGTGAATCCGGCGATCCACGCGCGGTGGACTTCTTTAGAGAAGTCCTGAGGAATTAATAGGTCCTATAGGACAGATAGGACCTACTACTTCTCGATCGCGAAGTCGGCCCATTGGGCCACTGCCGGTCCCTTTTGCTTTACATTCCTGTTTCTTACAACCACCTGAAGATGATAATGGCCCGGCTCGAGCGCAGGATCGAGCCGGAGCGTGCTGCCAACAAACACCTGGCTCCGATCCGATTGATCCGTCGCAACAATTGGCACTCCGGGAACCGTTTGAACCACTTTGCCTTCGCGAAACAATATGACGTCCATCACCAGATCTCGCGGGTTACCGTTTTCATCAATCGCCTTGTAGAGATTGTAGGCGTAATAGAGATCCGAGCCTGCAAGAAACCGCCGGATACCGGTTCTACCGACCGTTTTATCCGAATTGATTGTTCCCAAAACAATTCCTGAAACAGCCAACTGCTGCTTCTTCTTCAAATCCGGCACCGCCATATACTGGCCCGCTGTCCCGATCTTCGACGTAGCCTTGTCGCGGGCAGCCACGCGCACTTGATACGCGCCCGGACGCTTCGCCGGCATGTCGAAACCTATCCCAATGCCGTCCCGCGTTATCTGTTCGTAATCGGCGTCAGAAAAATTAAACGTGGCTGCATCCGCACGCTCTTCGACAATGACGCCATTGTCTCCGAAGATCACTCCATACAATTCGAGCGACGCGTGGTAACGGCCGTCAACTCGAGTAAAGGTCAGATCCTTAGGGTCGACGTAAACAAATGAACGCACCACTGGACCACTCTGTTTGTCGGCAGCAAAAAAGGAAGTTAAATCGACTTCAATGTCCTGCGCGGCAAAGGGAGATGCGAGGGCAAGGTTCGTCGCGCTTCGAGGAGTAGGTTTCGCGCGTTTCGCTTCCTCTTTAGTGACACCGACAAAGCCGAAGCGCGTTCGCAAACTCATTCCTGACCGTTTCACTTTGGCTTTGATGCGGTGCAATCGGCGGTTGAAAGTTTCCTCCGAAGGACGATAACCAAGCAAATAGTAGCCGGCTTGATCCTCAAGAATGCGATCGAAGTCATAACTATTTGAGTTGCGAATTGGAAAGCCACCGGTCTGCCTCGCGATAAGGTCCCCACCCTGACGTCGATTCCAGAGCGCTTTCGAACGGTCATTCATCATTCTGGTCGTTTGTTGTGGACCGGTCTCTGCTGGTCCCTCCCCAGCCCACACTTGTCGCAAACCCAGGGGAAAAGGATCCGCAGCCGTCGGCCCTGTGTAGACCAAACCGGTGGTTTCAACTGAATAGATCACAACTGAAGAGCGAATCGCCCTCTCGGCAACCTTGTGCAGTGCACCGCTGAAATTTTCCGTATTTGGTCCAAGGGTCAGCCGTTCGCCTCGAGCCGTTCCGGGACCTGAGCCCAACTCGTTTTCCTGCGTCTCTACCGGCATGCTATCAGACAAAACCACCATCGATTTGCGACCGGGCAGTTGGCCCATTGCGTCGACAATGAAGCCCAGTGACCGGAGCGACGAATAATAGGATCGTCCACCACAAAGGCTTCCCCCGAAATCACTTACGCCCACCGGCGCGAAGGTATGGATGCCGACACGATTACAGTGATTCCAGCGCAAACGTTCCACCGCTCGCAGCAACAAGCGTTTGTCGTTGGTGAACTGCTGCAACACTCCGAGCTCTCCACCGGTGCGAATGATTGCTACCAGATCGTGTGGTTCCATTTGCTCGTTGATGAACTTACGTAACTGCCGTTTCACCAGTGGAATGTTCTCCCAGGCGATTCCCAGGTCGTCGACAACGAAAGCCATGATCCGTCGAGGATCATTAGGCTTCACCGGCGTAAAGGGAACAACTACGTCATCCTTCTTCTTCTTCGCGGTGGTCGGAGCGGGCTCGGGCGCTGAGGTGGGAATATTCGAGATATAGGCGAAGCTCGTAATCGTTTGGCGGCGCCCGTCTTCATAAATCTCGAAATCGTCTGCCGTTAAATCTGTTACCAGCTTGCCGTCTTTGGTAACGACTACGTCCACCTGCACGAGGTTGGTTGTGATTTTGATGACGTCGTCCTGATCACCTGACTGTTGAGGTGGAGGTGCAGGCTTGTCCTGGCCCAAGGCCGGTAAAAGGATACAGAACAGCAACAGCAGGGCGACGGCTGGCTTGATCTTCATCGGGATATTCTCCTTTAACGTTTACACCGTTAGGGAGAGTTGAAGGGGTGCTGGGCTGTGAGTCTAACTCAGAACCTGAAAAGTGCAAAGTACTATTACAACTGATGGTCTAAGGTGTATTATCTGCGCGCTCTGCGATCCCGCAAACAGGGAGAATCAAATGTCGAAATCCCTCCTACTAATGTCATGTATCGTGATTGGTCTATTAGTGATCGCTTGTGCCAGGACGGAAGAAACAAACAAAAACGCCGCCGCGCCGGCGACGGCAAGTTCACCGGTCGCGCCACCCACAAACAGAAACGACAACACTGGAGCAACGGTTCAGGTTGGAGTCGCCGAGTGCGATACCTTTCTCACCGCTTATGAAAACTGCGTCACCACCAAAGTTCCCGAAGCCGCTCGCGCACAGTTTAGGACGACTATGACTACCTGGCGCACAGAATGGAAGAAGCTTGCTGACAACCCACAAACACGACCAACGCTCGTAAATGTTTGCAAGACCCAAATGGAAACCGCACGCACGCAGATGAAAGCTTATAACTGCACGTTCTAAGAAAATACAGCCGCAAAATGGCACAAAAGGCACATAAAGAATTCTCTTTTGTGCCTTTTGTGCCTTTTTGCGGCTTAT
>JAICQI010000607.1 GCA_025937955.1 Pyrinomonadaceae bacterium | reverse complement strand
GCCAGTTGTGGGAGACTGCGGACTCCATGCGCCAGATGCGCAACGCGCTCCGCGCGACACGCTTCTGGCCGTCCCGGCGGGTGCGCCTGTTACGCGACTATTACGAGGCGAAGGAGGCCTTGTTATTCCGGATGCAAGAGCTCGGCCGCCCGCTCCGACCCAGTTGGAAGATCGCAGACGACGCCGAGTTCGAGCAATTCCTGAAGCAGTTTTACGTCGACGCGTTCCTCAAAAACGAAAGCGATTAAAGACCCGCGGATGAAGACGGTGAGCGCTAGTTTCTCTCGGTAGCAAAGGGAACCAGCGCGCGGTGTTTGGCGTCTAATGCTTTTGCGACCCCGGTAACAAGGACCAAGCCCATGCTCTCCCGGCACCTGAAGCAATACTCAATTCTGCCCCTCTTCTTATTAATCTTCCTGCTAAGCTCGCGGACCGCGGAGGCGTGCTCGTGCGGCCTTAGGCCGACCGTCCTGGACTCTTTCAACGCTTCAGATGTCGTGGTTGTCGTCAGTCCGGTTTACGTCGAAAAGGCAGAGCCCGAGAAGACCGCTGCGCCAGGCCGAATGTCCGATGGGGAGAACTTCGTCGACGGCGTCATGTCGACCACAGTGCGTGTCGAGCAGGTGTTCAAGGGGACATTGAAGGTTGGCGACGAAATGATCTTCAGCCAGGGAGGTGGAGCTGACTGCATTTGGACCTTCAGCGAAGAGGACATCGGAAAGAAGTTTCTCTTTTACCTCGGGCAACCAGAGGGTTTCCCTCGCTGGATAGCAGGGACGTGCGGCAGGTCCAATTCCGTCGAGCACGCCGCGGATGACCTTCTCTACCTTACTAAGCTCGACAAGGTTCGTAACAAGACGCGCATTTCGGGGACTGTAAGATTTCGCCGTGGGACCGGAGAAAGTCTTGCCGGTCGAAAGATTCGGATCATCGGAACCAAACAAACTCAAGAGCTTGAAACAAACGATAAAGGTGTCTATGAAATTTATGACTTGCCTGCCGGACGTTACCTCATCGAGCCGGAAGTTCCCAAAGGCTGGAAGGTCGCGCGGTTTTGGATAGAGCAATCACGAAGCCTGGATCGAAAGACGAATGACGGATCGTTACAGAGGATACCCATCATCCTCGAAGCCAATAGGCATGCTGAACTCGACGTTGTGTTCGATATAAAAAACGCCGTCCGTGGACATATCTATGATCCCCTGGGCCAACCCATGAAAGGTGTTTGTCTGGACCTGATTCCGGCCGACGGTACCAAAGGAGACTACCTGGGAGACTGTACCGAAAAGGAGGGGGCCTTCGAACTCAATGAGATTCCACCGGGCGACTATGTCATCGTAGTGAATAATGATGGAAAGATGACGAGCAGCGAGCCCTTTGGAACGTTCTACTATCCGAAGGCGCTCAAACGTGAACAGGCGACCGTCTTTAACATTGGTCTTGGTGACATTGTCGAGAACCTGGAAATCTATCCTCCCATGGAGTTAAAAACGATCACCGTTGAAGGGGTCTTGCTCTTCTCAGATGGGAAACCCGTTGCTGACGAATCAGTGGTTTTCAAGTCTGCGAGGAAACAGTCTGCCGGAAATGACGAGGATGAAGAAGACAGTAACGACGCAAGAGCCACAACAGATCCAAAGGGGCGATTTTCGATTAAGATTCTGCAGGGAGCAAACGGATCCTTATTCGGTCACATGTACACTTACGACGGCGAATTTGAAAACTGCCCGAAACTGGACCGTCTCATCAAACAAGCGGACTCCGACGTTCCAGAAATAAATACCCGACCGCTCGAAATTCGAGCAACAACGGATCTGTATGGAGTGGAGCTAAAATTTCCTTTTCCTTCTTGCAAGAAAGCCAAAATGTCGCGTTAAGGCATCCAAGCTCCACCAACCGGATTGAAGGTTCTGAGAAAGGACCCATACCATGAAAAAATACTTGTTAGGACCAGCGGTTCTTTTCGTTTTTGTCCTGACGGCGTTCCTTGCCTCATTCGCTTTTAGCACTCAGGCAGAATCAGCGACTGCGACAGAAGAGGCCAGAACGCTGCAAATGATTGCGCCTTACCGCACGTGGGGTAAAGCCAACAAGCAGCCAATTGTCCTGCCGGTTGATCAGGCGGCCGCCGGTGGTTGAAGCGCTGTTTTTGTTGACATCGGTGATGTCAGTAAACAAAAAGCCCGGCTAGATAAGACTCCGCACGACAATGTTCATCAAACCGTCTTTGGGGCGGTTTACTTGAATGACATCGCCCGCTCCACCGTTCCGGAAAGTCAACCATTGATTTATCCGGAAGGCGCGGTGATCGTGCGAGAGAAGCTCAAAACTGAAGCGGGCGCGCCGGAACTCCTGACCGCTATGATCAAGCGAAAAAAAGGGTTCAATCCTGAGGCAAACGATTGGGAGTTTCTGCTTGTCAGTGGTGACGCCACAAAGATCAAGAAACGTGAAAAGATCGGAGACTGCCTGGGTTGCCATGGGTCAGTGGCTCCGAAAGACTTTGTCTTCGATAACTACTTGCCCGCAGGTGGACCAGAACCGATTCGGTTCGGTGTTCCCGATCTGCTAACAAAAGAACCGAATCACCTGCTTCGGTTCTAATAAAAACCTGAAGGGCGCTTCCCCCTCTAGAAAGCGCCCTCCAGTCGCCCCGCCCCCAACTGAAACAGCTCACAACGTAACTACATTGATTGCCACGGCAGTTTCGGTCCACGTGAAGGGACGAAGGTGATCGATTTTGGAGAAGTCTGGTTAAAAGTTTTACCCGGTTTCTCAAGGCTCGTGAACTCGAATACTTTGCCGTCGGTGACCACTGCCGGTTCGGTCACAGACTTCATGAATTGAGTAACCGAAAACGAGGGTTGTTTCTCTGTGGTAGCCGGCGCCAGAACGGTGGTTGATTCTTTCGCTGGAATGCTCAAATGGTTCCGGTGGAGAGCGGTGGCCACGGCGGTTTGATTATCGACAGACCCAGTTTGCGCTAACGCCGGCAGAGCTGCGAACACAAGCATGATGGCCGCGAATGACAAGTGCGAAAGTTGTTTCTGTATCGTCATGGTCCTTACCTCTCTCCTTCTGTGTTTTCTCCTGACAGGAAGGAGAGTACCAAGTTGTTCACTACTCGAAAATTGTACGTTGGGTTCGTGCAACCTGTACTTTGGTGCAGGTGCTAACGAGGTAACGAACGCAGGGTCGCGAGCAATGATTCGATACTGAATGGCTTGCGCAGAAAGCCGACCGCACCGGCTTTGAGAGCGCGTAGTTGCGTGGCCTCATCAGCCTGGGCAGACATGAAAATTATTGGTACTTCCTGCTTCGACGCGTTCAGAAGCTGTTGCAACTCGAGGCCACTCATACCGGGCAAATTCATGTCAAGAATCACGCAAGCAGACGCTCGAGACGCTTCCGAATCCAGAAACTCCTCCGCGGAGCCAAACGCATCCACACTCAGCCCCGCAGCCTTGATGGCACGACACAACATGCGTGACATCGAAGGATCGTCATCAACAACGGAAATTAAGTGGTTTGTGTGCAGCATGCTGGCACAAGTCTACCAGCATAAAAGAAGGGTCAGAATTGTACGTGGGTTCAACAAACCTGCACCAAAGTACAATAAGGAATTAGCCGCAGATTTACGCGGATGAACCCGGATCTGATCTGCGTTCATCGGCGTAAATCTGCGGCTAATTCCTTATCTTCAATCGATCGGCCATGCGTACCAGGTCGGCTACTGAGTCGGCTTTCATTTTCTGCACGACCTGCGCGCGGTGTGCTTTGATCGTACGTTCGCTCGTGCCGAGTTGGTGGGCAATCTGCTTGTTCAGCGATCCTTCGGTAACGAGCGCAAAAACTTCGCGTTCACGGCTCGTCAGCGAATCATAGCGCGCCTGAATCTCGGCCAACTCCTCGAGCTGTTTCCGCGTTTCGCGGTCACGAGCGATTCCCTCCTTGATCGCATCGATCAGGTCCTGATTGCGAAACGGTTTCGAGAAGAATCCTACCGCTCCAGCCTTCATCGCTTCGACCGTCATGGGAATATCACCATGACCAGTCGTAAAGACAATCGGAAGCGGTCGTGAGCCTCCGGCGAGTCGCCGCTGCAGATCCAAACCGCTCAGACCGGGCATCTGCACGTCAAGCACCAGGCACGCCGGACCATCAGGCGGTGGCGCCGCGAGAAACGCTTC
>JAICQI010000639.1 GCA_025937955.1 Pyrinomonadaceae bacterium | reverse complement strand
TAATGCCGTGCGGTTTATTGCCGTATTGGCTGGACCTCGTAATTTCATCAAATCAATCGATACACCAAGCTGATCACGCTTTAATCGATGCCTCTGTGTTCGCGATATTCATCAGTGTTGTTAATCTTATCATCAGTCTTCCAGCGTATCGCCTTGCGAATATCAAAGCGGATACTTTGACGTATGTTTTGATCGATACGATGATTACCTTCGTTTTCTGGTTCTTGTACGGCTCGGTCTATCATCTCTGCGCCAGATTAATCGGAGGACGTGGTACATATCAGAGCAGCATTGTAGCGGTTCTTTATTTGACAGCATTCACCGTGATCTCTGGCATCTTTACTCTCCCTCTGACATTGGCAGCCATTTCCTGGAGCCTAGAGAGTTCGGACGCTCCAGCTCTCAGCGAATGGCAGATCTTAGGCAACCAAATACTTAAATCACCCACAGGTTTGATCTGTACATTACTTATTTCCGCGACCCTCTTATACCGCTGGATATGCACGATTGGAGTATTCATGATTATTCACGAAGTCAGTCGCGCAAGAGCCATTTTTATTTGCCTTCTGGCTGCAAGTCTATCATGGGTAGTTTTACTCACGGTGGAAAAACCTGCTACGGCGCTTTTTTGGCGAGCCTTCTCGAACTGAGTTTAGGCTCCACGCTAATACTGAGATACATGCCTCCCCTCGCGCCGGCGGAAGATGAGCTTCACTCGAGGTCATCAGCCCGACAATCAAATCGTTTTCTCCTACCATTTAATCCTAAGGCATTCTAAGTTCTGCGGTTGCGAGATGATAAGGAACCGCGTGATGTTGTACGGGAGTAGCAACATTGTTTTTATGTTGTCTACAACATGGTTTCGCGTGGCATCCACAGGGCTCCCGCGAGTACCCCCGTCGTTGCGATAGACACGCCACCGGAAGGGCATAAGCGACGCGCCAGCTGTGACCGAGCAATGAGGCATCCTCAATGGGTCTGGTTGTCAGGAACACTGGGGTGTGTCACTTGCAACTATCGAGGAGTCGATCGCTTGGCTCTCAGGTACAGCTAACAAGGCAGGTTGCGGCATGACCATCTTGGGTCTAGACTTCGCGGCAGGGAGTTTCTCAGGGCTCCGCGCCTGACAATGCGCGTTATGCGCTTCGTTGGCTGTTACGATGCATAGACCGCGTTTCGTTGGACACCGCGCTGGCGCAGCAGTCTCCTTATGAGCCTGTCCGCATCGGTTACAGCCTCAGAAGAAGGAGATGGGATGAACAGGCAACCAGAAGAGATGAATCGGGACTTGCCAACCATGGCCGACAGCGAAAGCAACCTAGAAAAGTTCCCACATAGCGAGGAACAATTTCGGTTGCTAGTGGAAGGTGTTAAAGATTACGCCATTTACATGCTGAGTCCGAAGGGTATCGTTACCACCTGGAACTCCGGGGCACAACGTATCAAAGGCTATCGAACCGACGAAATCGTCGGAAAGCACTTTTCGTGTTTCTTTACCGCACAAGACCGTGAGGCCGGTAAGCCGAAAAAAATATTAGAAATAGCGGCAGCGGCGGGGACATTTGAAGAAGAAAACTTGCGCGTCCGAAAGAACGGCTCGGTATTTTGGGCCAATATATTGATCACGGCGCTCTACGATAATGGCGGAGAGTTGTATGGATTCGCCAAGGTTGTCCGCGATATTACCGAACGCAAAAAGGCGGAGGAAAAACTTCGGGAGCATGAACGACTAGCCGCCTTGGGAACCACAGCCGCTGTTTTTGCGCATGAGATCGGCAATCCTTTAAATGGTCTTTCAACTTCCCTGCAAATTGTTAGTAAGTTTCTCGCCGGGTCGGCTGATCCAGTGGTCGAAGAAACACTTGAAATGTCGCGTCAAGAACTTCAGCGGCTGACTACATTACTCAACGAGTATCGTTCGTTTGCCAAACCTCAAGGCATAAACACTGAAATGACGGATGTGCGACAACTTTTTCAGGAGGTTCTCGCTCCTGCGATCTCACACTATGAAGATTGTGGCATTAACGTCGAGCTCGAATTTGATGCCAATTTACCACTGATCCCAGTTGATCGAGAGAAGATCAAGCAGGTTATTCTAAATCTCTGCAAGAACGCCGTTGAAGCGATGCCCGAGGGCGGCAGTCTGAGGTGCCGGGGTTACCAGAGCGGCGACCGCATGATCATAGAAGTTGCCGACACCGGCACGGGCATCCCTGACGGGCTCAACGTCTTTCAGCTGTTCAAAACCACCAAGCCCCAAGGTACCGGGTTGGGGCTTCCTATCGTAGAGCAGATTATAAGCGAGCACCACGGAAGCGTGCATCATGTTACTGAGCTTGAAAAAGGCACTGTGTTCATAGTCTCACTTCCGCTAGACGGTACTAAGTAGAAGGCTCTAAGTCGAAGCTACGTTTAGGTCGATGAAGAAGATCTTGATTGTCGAAGATCATCCTGGCATGCGTGAAGCCCTGCGGCTACAAATCCAATCCTGGGGCTTTGCTGCTATCACAGCAAGAAACGGTAAGGAGGGCGTCGAGATGGCGCTTAAGGAAAAGGCCGACCTAATTATGATTGACTTGATGATGCCTGAGATGGATGGCCTACGGATGACGGAAATACTGCGATCAAACCCGGAGACCAAAGAAGTGCCCATTATAGCTGTGACGGCAGCATTTCGGCGAGAAGACCGACAAAACTGCATGGGAGTGGGATGCAACGACTACATAGTCAAGCCGTTCAAGCTTCAGGAACTGCACAAAAAAATCAACGCTCTTGTCCAGCAGGGGTCGAATAAACACGACTCATGACTGACGGGCATCTTTAAGGTATGACAGTTAGAACTCGGCTAACCTTCGCCGATCACCTTCTGAATTTCCGATAGCAACTCGTTGGGCGAAAACGGCTTCCTCAGGAATGGGACACCCAGTTCCAAGATGTCCGCACGATTATCGAAGTAGTAAGCCGTCATCAGGAGAATAGGAGTGGTTGGATCGCTGGAGACAATGTGCGACGCAAGGGTTAAACCATCCATACCCGGCATTCTAAGATCGGAAAGCACAAGATCGAATCGAGAGTGCCCCAACAGCTCCATAGCTTCAACGCCGTCTTTTGCCCCAGAGACTTCGTAGCCTGCCTGATTCAGGAAGTGACTTACGAGTTTCAGGTTATCCAGTTCATCCTCAACCACCAGAATTTTCTTGCTCATGGCCGACCCCAAGGAATCGTGCGTAAGAGTTCAGACCGTTCGGAAGCTCAGTAGAGAGACCGTGATGCCAGAGGCAGGCTCGAGAACGGGGCGATTGAAGGTTTAGCAAAGCCTCAATAGACGTGTCAATAAATAATTGAGAAAACTTGTTTCGCTAATGCATTAGAAGGACGAACGACACTCCACAAAACGAGCTGCTAGTATTCAAAGCGATCATCGGACTTGCTACCCTACTCCTCGGTCATAAACCAGCCTATAGAACAGAGTCAGCGAAGCAGGTGAGACTCGGAATGAACCGACGTTGCTAGTATGAGTGCATTCAAGTTAAGCGCTTGTGGTTTTCCTCTTGTTATTTTTCGGCGGCAAGCTAAGCTGCGGCGGTGGCAATCGAGGTTTACCTTCAGGACGAGGACTATCAGTGTTTAGTGGAACACGCGGTGGCAAACTCTTCTATACATTCTGCGTTAGCCCGAGCCCTACCGATTTCTTCCGCAGGAGCAAAATCAACATGGCAGGTGATATGCAACGCGCTCGACGTTGTACGACTTCTTCAACTTGCACATGAGCTGTGCCCCGAGGCGGTTCCTGACATCCGAAGGTCATGACCATCCTCAACTGACGCCATTAAGTCATCATCTGAGCCTTCCTGCTACTCACCGAATATGCCGCTTGATACGTAAACACAGTCGCAGACTCCGGTGATAGTGCATTGCAGTTGCGAGCCTGATCGCCACCACGCCTGCCTACCTTGGGT
>JAICQI010000952.1 GCA_025937955.1 Pyrinomonadaceae bacterium | reverse complement strand
TGCGCCGCGACTTGGTCTAGGTGTAATCTCCGCTTGTAATTCCAGGCTTTCAACACGGAGGACGTATGTTAATTGAGTCAACTGCTCATCTCCCCATCAGTCTGGCTATGCTTCAGGGTGTTTTTAATGCTCCCGAAGGTGACGAACTCTGGCGAATCCTGTTGCGCTGGTTGCACTTCGTTGCCGGAATCACCTGGATAGGCCTGCTCTACTTTTTCAATCTCGTAAATGTTCCGGTACAGAAGGGCCTCGATGCTGACACGAAGAAAAAGGTCAATCCTGACTTGCTGGGCCGTGCGCTGTGGTACTTTCGCTGGGGTGCGGTAGTTACCGTTCTCGCTGGTTTGATGTACTACGCGATGGTGATCCTCAAAGCTGACGTCACCAACGCCAACAACATCGGAAATGCGAGTATAAACATCTGGTATGTGCTGGTGATGTGGATGCTGTATCCGATTGTTCTGTTTGCGATCGAGTTTCTGCTGATTAAGAAAGTTCCGGCAGTGACGAAAGATGGTCGCATCTTTGCGATTGTGATTTTCGTGCTGATCGCGATCTTCACTTATGGGCTCATCGCTTTCTTCACGTCGGTGTTTACTGTGGGTAGTGACAACTACGCCAGCAACAAAGCGTATTCGATCGGCATTGGTGGCGCTTACGGGTTCCTGATGATGCTGAATGTTTGGGGCATCATCTGGCCCAACAACAAGCGCATTCTTGCCGCAACCGCCGGGACTGGTCCAGCGGCACCGCCCGAACTCGCACGCCAGGCTTTCTTAGCCTCGCGAACCAACGCGTGGCTGTCGCTGCCGATGCTGCTCTTCATGGGCACCTCGCACGGCGATTGGGTAATCCTCGGAAAATAGGAATTTGGGTCTTTGGTCTTTGGTCTTGGGTTTTCAAAGTCCCATGGCCTAAGACCAAAGACCCAGCTGTCACACTAAATCACCAGCCTCACAACGTATTTGCCATACCTCCGCGTCATATTCTCAATCATCGGCACAATTGAATAAGGAGGTAGATATGAGTTCAACGGGCTCTTATAAGGCACGCCAGTTCAATCTCAGTGGTCTCAAGGGGATTTCAGATCAAACCCTGGAAATGCACTTCAAACTCTACGAAGGCTACGTCAAAGAAACTAACAATCTGACCGAGAAGATTTCGGAATTCATCAAGGACGGCAACGTCGATCAGGAAGAGCTGCCTGCTTACTCCGAGCTTACGCGGCGACTCGGATTCGAATACAACGGCATGGTCCTGCACGAATATTATTTCGACAATCTACAGAGTGGGGGCGGCACTGGTGATCCGGTGCAGACGTCGCAGTTTGCGAAAGCCGCGGAAGCGTCGTTTGGCAGTTACGATATCTGGAAAGCTGATTTCGTCGGGATTGGAAAGATGCGCGGTGTGGGTTGGGCCATCTGTTATCAGAATCCTTCCAACGGACGGCTTTCAAACCACTGGATCACTTTGCATGAAACCGGGAACGTGGCGGGCTTCGTGCCGATCCTCGTGATGGACGTTTGGGAGCACGCGTTTCTGCTGGACTACAAACCCGCCGAGCGCCCGAAATACATCGAAGCGTTCTTCTCAAATATTGCGTGGAACTTGGTGGAGGATCGCCTGAAGAAACTCACGGGCGTCCAGTCGGCACGGGCTTAGGGCAACTATAAGCGCTCTTGGATGTAACAAGTCAGGAAGAGGGGCTTGCCCCCGCTGTTCGGAGAGCGGGGGCAGGCCCCTCTTCCTGACCTGTTTTAATTTACGGTTCTTACTTTTGCGGGAGCGGCGGCTTGCTTAAGGTACAGTCCACCGATA
>JAICQI010000388.1 GCA_025937955.1 Pyrinomonadaceae bacterium | reverse complement strand
TCGTATCCTGACAACGATCTGAGTTACGAAGGCAACTTTCTCAACATGATGTTCAAGACGACGGAGCTGAAGTACAAGCCGAATCCAGTGTTAGAACGAGCGCTGACAGTACTCTACATTCTGCACGCCGATCACGAACAGAATTGCAGCACGAATGCGATGCGGAGTATCGGGAGCGCGCACACGGATCCGTTTTCAGCGCTCGCGGGCGCGGCGGCGGCGCTCTATGGACCATTGCACGGCGGCGCGAACGAGATGGTGTTGCGCATGTTGAAGGAGATTGGCTCGGTGGCCAACGTGCCTGATTACATCAAGCGCGTAAAGGCGGGCGAGTTTCGGCTGATGGGCTTCGGTCATCGCGTTTACAAAAACTACGATCCGCGCGCACGCATCATTAAACAGGTTGCGTACGAGGTGTTTGAAGTGACCGGCAAAGACCCGCTGCTGGATATCGCTATCGAGCTCGAGCGAATCGCGCTGCAAGACGAATACTTCGTCAAACGCGGGCTTTATCCGAACGTCGACTTCTATTCAGGCATCATCTACCAGGCGATGCGGTTCCCGGTTGATATGTTCCCGGTGATGTTCGCAATCCCGAGAACTTCAGGCTGGCTCGCGCAGTGGGTGGAGCTACTGGAAGATCCCGATCAAAAAATCGCGCGCCCCCGGCAGATCTACCTCGGCCACAAGACGCGAGACTACATTCCGATCGAGAATCGATAGCCACGAAAAATTTTAGCCACAAAAAGGCACAAAAAGCACAAAAGAAAAACTCTAAACCATTTTGTGCTTTTTGTGCCTTTTTGTGGCTAAAATTTTTCGTGGCTATTCCAGCATCCGGGCGGCGATCTCCTTCAGGAGCTTCGCGCAAACCGTGCCGGTGATGTGAAGCGGGTCCATGCGGGGATTGAATTCGACAATGTCCGCGCCCACCACTTTCCCCTTCAAACGTTGAATCAGATCGATCGCCTGGCGCGTAGACAATCCACCCGGCTCACGGTGTGACACACCGGGCGCAAACGCCGGATCGAGCGCGTCAATATCGAATGAAATGTAGACCGGCGAATCAAACTCGAGTTGCAGGTTCGGCGTCAAGTTGTGCATCTCGATCGCTTCTACGCCAAACTTTTGCGCCTGCTCGCGTTGATGTGCGGTGAACGTCCTTATCCCGACCTGGACCAATCGCTTCACCAGTTTCTGCTCCATGATGCGCGCGAACGGCGAAGCGTGCGAATTACGATTCCCCTGGTAATGGTCGTAAAGATCCGGATGCGCGTCGAAGTGAAGCAGGCTGAGGTCTTTGTACTTCCGCGCGAACGCCCTCACGATCGGATGAGTAACCGAGTGATCTCCACCGAGCGAAATCGGAGCGAGTCCATCAGCGATCAACGTGTAGACCGAGTTCTCTATCAATACATTCATCTCGCTCCCCGGCACCGGCTCGATATCACCAGCGTCGAAGAAGATCGAGTCATCAGACAGGTCAGTCCCATTCTCACTCGTTAGGTTCCAGGCATCTGAACGCAACGCCGCACGAATCTGCGGCGGTGCATCCGCGGCTCCTTTGGTGAACGAAGAGTTTTCGTCGTAACGAATTCCGATGATGGCGAGCTTGGGACGTTGTTCTGTGGGAGACATAAATTAACCGGACGGGATCTGGATGGTGCACCCAGCAGGGCTCGAACCTGCGACCTTCTGATCCGAAGTCAGACGCTCTATCCAACTGAGCTACGGGTGCACGGGACAGATGGTAACACGGATTGACACAGATCAATTATGGCTTGCCCTGAAATTCTTTCCTGATAAACCGCACCAGATCTGCAATCTCTTGTTGGGATAGTTTGTCTTTGAAGGCGGGCATCTCTTCTTCGCCGCCGGTGATCACTTTTGCGAGTTGATCGTCGGTGTGCTTGATGGCGTGATCTGCCTTCAGTGAAGCAACTTTGATCTGTTTGTTGTCGACTTTGACGAGGCCGCCGGTGCCTTGCTCCCCATGGCATGCCTCGCAGTTCTTGGCGTAGTTGGCTCGGGCTGTGGCTAATGGATCGACAGATGGTGACGGAGATGGTGTCGCGGGCGTTGCGGCCGTGCGCGAAGTGTTGGTGTTCGTTGGCGTTGCCGTTTCAGTGCAGGCGATAGAGAGCAGCGCGATGGCGACACACGTTAGAGCAAGCGAAATGAGTTTCATCAGACGGTTTCTCCGAGTTGAATTGTTCTTTCAGGGGGCAATGAGTATAGCGGTCACCGCTTCAACTTCACAATCCACTCAGCTATCTCTCGCATCTGTTGCTCGGTTAGCTTGGTTGAAAAGGATTTCATGGGTGGTTGAAGGCCGTACGCTGTGGGGTCTTTCAGCAGGCCGACGATGTCGTCAACGGTGCGACGTGGCTTGGTTGGAACGTCGAGCAGCGGTGGAAAGTTCAACCTGCCCTGACGCGCTCCTTCCCCATTTTTGCCATGACAGTTTGCACAGAACTCTATGTACGTGGCCGGCGGACCACCGGACGCTGCGTCGGCTTCGGCAGGCGCAGCGAGCGTTAACCGTGCGGGCTCAAACGGCTTGTGTCGCCAGGCTTCTTCTTCGGCGACTTGCCTGGATAGTTGTTCTCGCGTGTGTTGGTCCCTGCGGTCACTGAGATAAGCAGCCGTGGTCATAAGTAACACTAGCACGACGCCGGCGCCGAGAAGGGAGGCACCGATCAGCCTTGCTCGTTTGAGCCACGGCAACAGAATCAACAGCGTGAGAGCGATACCCGGCAGGACTACACCCGTTATCGATCCGAGGCCGCCGGGAATGTACTTGAGCGATTGAAAGAGCCAAAGGAACTGCGAACCCGGACGCGGCAGATACTCGGCCGTCGCCTCCGCCACTGATGGTCCGAGCGGCGCTGGATGTTTCAAACACCACAGCGCCAGCGCGAGAAACACGACGCCGCCTGCGATCGCGTGGCGAGGTCCAAACACTCTTGCGAGATTCCAACCAAACACACGCCAAACAACCACGGCTGCAATCAACCCAGGGATAACAAGTACGTGCAGCGCAAAGAACCTCGAAAGCGTGAGTGTTGAGATGTCGCTGCCGCCGAGTAACCACAGCCTCGCCATTCGTCCAACAAAAGGAAGTCCGGACATGAGTCCTTCGGCGACGCGAGTGCTAAAGAATGCGCGCGCATCCCAGGGAAGCGAATAACCGGTACCGCCCGCAGCCATCACCAAGCCGAGTAGCAGAATCGCTACGATCCATTGCGTTCTGTTTATCGCGAAAGCACGGTCCAAAAAGAGGCGAATGACGTGAATGAAAGCAAAGACCGCCAGCCACTGCGAGCCGTAGTGATGCAGCGAGCGCAGCCACGAGCCTGACGAGACGACCTTTTCAATGTAGGAAACAGTCGTGTGTGCGTGATCTACGGAGGGCACGTAATAGAATGCCATTAATGTGCCAGTTACAAACTGGACCAGCAGCAGAATGCCGACGACGGCGCCAGTTGTTTGCAACCAAACTCGAACACCGTTCTCTCGAGGAGTCATGCGCGAGTCTCTTGCTCCTTTGAGACGTATTGAACTTGCAGCTTCCCGTCCTGAACGCGCATCGGGAGTGGATCGAGACCGCGTGGCGATGGACCACTAATTCGTGTGCCATCGGCAGCGAAGTAGCTCTCGTGACAGGGACATGAGAAACGATCCCTGCCTTGCTCCCAAACGACCTCGCAACCCTCGTGAGGGCAGATAGTAGATAGGACCTGATGATTTTTCGCCGGCAGGACGAAAATGTTGTGTTCCTCGGTCGTGATGGCCCATCCCGCGATATGCTCGGCGACGATCTTGCGCGTGAGTGGCTGTGGGCCGGTGAGTTCGGACACTGAAGCGACGTCGAGCCAGGCATCCGTGGCTGCGAATAGCCGCGGCCGCAGGAACCGAAAGGCCGCGCCACCGAGCGACGCGATCACGCCCGCGAAAACACCAAGCGGCAGGATTTTCAGAAAAGACCGCCGCGATTTGTCCGCTTTTGTATGCATTATGCTTCATCCAAACTGATGATTTCCATAATAGACGCTGAAGTGTTCTACTTTCTTCCCGAGTTGCATTCAGCCCTGAGACTCCGGCAGAATAACTTTGCATCGCTGAATCTTCCAGGGTCAGTCAACTTATCCAGTCAGAGGTAAAAAAATGAGTAGCGATAAGGATCCAAATAATGCCGCACGTGGTTCGCTTCGTCTCGCGCCCAACGTCGCGGAAGTGGAAGTGCAAAAAGCGAAACTTCCCAGGCAGTTCGTCACTTTCACCTTTTACCGGGCACGCCCCGAATGGCGCCTGCTGTCGAACGAAGACAAGCAGCGTTGCCGCGATGAGTTTGTAAAGACGGTCGACGAATTCTGCTCTTCATTGCTGATTCATTCTTACTCAACTATCGGACTCCGCACTAATGTCGATTTCATGATCTGGCGCATCGGTTATGAACTCGAGCCGATGCAGGAAATGACCGCGCGTCTCAACAAAACCGAAATGGCCAAGTACATCGAACCGACGCAATCGTTTCTCTCGATGACGAAACGATCGATGTATATCGACAAAGACAATCCGGAGCACGTCGAGGATCGTCTGCACATCGTGCCCGGCAAATCGCAGTATCTCTTTGTTTATCCCTTCGTGAAGACGCGCGAATGGTATGCGCGGCCTGCCGAACAGCGACAGGAGATGATGGACGAACACATCCGCATTGGCATGAAGTATCGTTCAGTGAAACTGCACACCACTTACTCCTTTGGCCTCGACGATCAGGAGTTTGTCGTAGCGTTTGAGACCGATCATCCGGCTGACTTCCTCGATCTGGTCCAGGAGCTTCGCGAAACAAAAGCCAGCTCCTACACGCTCCGCGACACGCCAATGTTCACGTGCAGACAACGCACGCTCAATGAATGTTTGGAAGCGCTCGGGTAACGCGGATTATACAGATTAGGCAGAGATGAACACCGATTTGATTAGGCAGAATCTGCGTAATCTGTGGATTGTACTGTTCGCGTTGATTTCTGCTACCACTCTCTACTCACAAACCAATCCATCCGAGTATCTCTGGTACGAAGCCGAGAACATGCGCGGATTTAGCACGGGCAAGCTTGGTGAGCCGTTGCTGAATCCATCGCACACGAATTGGCCGCGTGAGAAGGCGCCCGGCTGGGGCATCAATGGACCAGGCGTTTCCGCGGAATGGACGCAGGGCGGTGAAAGCGAATGGAACTCCGCCGCGGCCAGCGCCGATGAGACTCGCGCCACGCTTCACCAGGATTTCGAGATTCCGCGCGAGGGCCAGTACGTGCTGTGGGTACGTTACGCTGACTGGTCCGCTAAGAACGAGAGCTTCACCGTCACGATCGCGCAGGATAATACGATCGTGTTTCGTCATGAGTTTGGTGCGAAAGACGTTCTCGATCCGCATGACGAGATCAGCATGTACTGGGGCTGGGCGTTTGCCTGGGACAGCGCGACGGCGACGCTGAAGAAAGGCGCAGTGCGATTGTCGATTCAGATCGAGAAAGCGGCGGAAGCACGCCGTCACATCGACTGTTTTCTGCTTACGAACGATCTCGCCTTCAAACCATCAGGCAGACAAAAACCGGACTTCGCCGCCATGCGCTACCTGCGCAACTGGTCCACGACGCGCAAGCCGTTTGCTTCGTTGTTGAGCAGCGAAAGCAGCGCGCGGGTTCCTGAATCGTGGGTGCGGCCGAAAGTTGCAGGACGCGATTTCGTGATGCCGTGGAATATCGCGAAAGAGTTCTGGCCGCTGCTGGATAAACCCGCCGCGGAGCGGCCGCTGTACCCGTTCAATGCCGAGCCGATTGAAGAGTTTGTCGCGAAGTACAAAGGCGCTCGTGACGTGCCCCTCTTTCAATCAAAGTTGGTTGTGCCGGTGATTTACATCAACGACGCGCCGGAGTATTTGAAAGAAGGCAGCCCGTTTCTTCGCTACATACGCGAGACCAAATCGCCATTCGCGATTCTCATAAACTACGG
>JAICQI010000726.1 GCA_025937955.1 Pyrinomonadaceae bacterium | reverse complement strand
GAGTGAAGTGTTCCGCCAGCAAACGACTGTTGACTGAGATTCTCAAAGAAGAGCTGAAGTTTGACGGTTTCCTGATCTCCGACTACGACGCGATCGACGAAATGCCGGGCGACTACAAATCTCAGATCGAGACTTCGACGAATGCGGGCATGGATATGTTCATGGTGTCGGCGAAGTATCGCGAGCTTTACGCGCTGCTACTTGAGTTGGTTCGGGAGAATCGCGTGACGATGTCGCGCATTGATGATGCAGTCACGCGGATTTTGCGAGTCAAGTTTGCGATGGGGCTGATGGATGCAGGGCGATCGCACCTGGCCGATCGGAAGCTGCACGCGAGTTTCGGTTCGGCGGCGCATCGTCAGGTCGCGCGCGAGTGCGTGCGCGCGACGCTGGTGTTGCTGAAGAATGAGAAGCGCGTCTTTCCTGTTTCAAAAAATCTCAAGCGGATTCACGTGGCGGGCAAGAGTGCTGACGATATCGGCAACCAGTGTGGTGGTTGGACCATAAGCTGGCAGGGAAAGAGTGGCGATCAGACGAGTGGCGGCACGACAATCTTGCAAGCAATCAAGGAAACCGTTTCGCCGCAAACCATGATTACTTATTCCAAAGATGGAGATAATGCGTCCGGAGATCTTGGCATCGTCGTCATTGGTGAAACTCCGTACGCGGAGTGGCAGGGCGACCGGCAAACCCTCGAACTTTCCGAAGAAGACGTAGCTGTGGTCGAGAAGATGAAGCAAGCCGGAATGCCCCTCCTCGTTGTCTTAATATCGGGCCGCCCACTGATTATCGATAAGGTAATTGACAAAGCCGATGCCTTCATCGCCGCCTGGCTACCCGGCACGGAAGGCCGCGGCGTTACCGACGTCCTGTTCGGCGACTTCAAACCCGTCGGCCGCCTCTCCTTCTCCTGGCCCCGCTCCATGGCCCAGATTCCGATCAATATCGGTGATGCGAATTACAATCCATTATTCAAGTACGGTTTCGGACTGAGTTAGAGACGGTTTACAACCTGCTAGTCGGTTAGCTTTGCACGAAAGGTCACGCTGCGGCGTTGTGATCTCAAAGCTCCTGCCTCTTCTTTCCTTACTGTAGGGGCGGCACTCCGTGGCCGCCCGTTTCGCCAATAATGCCTGTTTCTAACCACGGGCGGCCACGGAGTGCCGCCCCTACAGTTGGACCGGGAGAGGCAGCTGATCACAAAACCGTGACTCAAAGATGCGGACCGATAGAGTTTTGTGATCCAGGGGGCACGCAAATGAAATAAGGACGCACGAAGGTATCCCGAGGGGGGAACTTGAACCTTCAATGCCTTTGACGCCGATTAAGATCATCATTTCTGCCAGTGCCGGTTCGGTTGCCAGCGCCGGCGATAATCACAAAATACGCGAACGTCTCGCGACGATCTTTGACGCAAATGAGATCTATGCAGATGTGTCGGTCGCCCGAAGTGGTGCTGAAGTAACTCAACTCGCGCAGGATGCTGCACGTGGTCCTTATAAAGTGATGGTGGCTGCCGGAGGTGACGGGACCGTAAATTCAGTAGCAGCGGCAGCCGTCGATGGCGGTAAGATCCTCGGAGTCCTGCCGCTCGGCACGCTTAATCATTTTGCCAGAGACTTGAATATTCCCTCCGGCCTCGAAGCAGCGGCACAAACGATTGTCGCTGGTCATACGACCGACGTCGATGTGGCCGAAGTGAACAATCGGATTTTTCTTAACAACTCGAGTCTAGGCCTGTATCCAACTATCGTCCGTGAACGACAAAAGCGTGAACGACTTGGCTTTCGAAAATGGCCTGCTTTCTTTTGGGCCACGATTCAAGCATTGCGCCGGTATCCATTTCTCGACGTCCAACTGCGTGTTAACGGTGAACTCCTGGATCGACTCACACCATTTGTGTTTGTTGGCAACAATGAGTATGCAATGGATTTATTCAATATTGGTTTGCGCGATCGCCTTGATAGAGGCGTGCTGAGCATTTACATAACGCACCGAGCAAGTCGTTTGAAATTGATAGGTCTTGCTCTGCGTGCGGTGACCGGGCGCCTGCGCGACGACAAAGATTTTTTGGAGCTTTATTCTACCGAGGTGAAAATACTAACAGGTCGCAAACGCCTGCGGGTTGCTTTTGACGGTGAGGTTGACTTGATGAAGACTCCTCTTCATTACCGGGTTCGTCCGGGTGCACTGCGAGTGATTGTGCCGAATTCAGTCGCTGACTGACGAAAGAGTATGCGAACAATAGTTCACCTGTCGGACTTGCACTTCGGGCGTGTGAATCCGTTGCTGATTGATCCTTTGATAAGAATCGTCAGAGAAGTCGAACCGGATCTCGTGGCCATCTCCGGCGACCTTACACAACGAGCCCGTTCATACCAGTTCCAGCAGGCGCGTTCGTTCCTCGACGCGCTGCCCAAGCCGCAGATAGTCGTGCCCGGTAATCATGACATTCCTCTGCATAATGTCTTTGCCCGCTTTTTCGAGCCGTTAACAAAATACAGGCGCTACATCACTGACGATCTTCAGCCGGCTTATGTAGATGAAGAGGTGGTGATTGTAGGCGTCAATACGGCCCGGTCATTGGTGTTTAAAGGCGGCCGCATTAACCAATCGCAGGTTAGTCGTTTGCGAGAGAAGTTCTGCTCGTTCGGAAGCAGAGTCGTGAAGGTAGTCGTGACTCATCACCCGTTTGATTTGCCTGAGGGCCATGATGAGAGCGACCTGGTGGGCAGAGCGAGAATGGCGATGACGGGGCTGGCGGAATGCGGCGCTGATCTGTTTCTTGCCGGCCATTTGCATATTAGCCACACCGGTCATACCAAGCGATATAAGATTCACGGACATTCAGCTCTGGTCGTCCAAGCGGGTACGGCCACTTCGACGCGCGAGAGAGGCGAAGCAAACTCCTTCAACCTGCTTCGCATTGCTTATCCAGCGATAACTGTCGAAAGGATGGCGTGGAGCCCGTTAACAACATCGTTCGCGACTTCAACTGTCGAGAAATTCAAGCAAACCGTCGAAGGTTGGATCCGACTTGAATAAGCGGGAGACCTCAAGTCAGATCTTGAGGTCGCAAATTGCGATCTCAAAGATTGGACCGCCCCTCGCTACTTAAATCCGATTTGCCTGCCTGACGATGAAGGTGGCTCCTCCGTCAGCTTCTTTAATTCATCAAACACAACTCTAAAGTATTTGTCGTGCGTAGATAGTTTTTTGACCACAGCGGCGAACTTACGATTGAGTTCTTCGTTCGTTTCGAGCATTTGTCTCAGCCGGACAAAGGCACGCATGATGGCGATGTTTACTTCGATCGCTTGTTCGCTGCTCAGCACGCTCGAGAGCATGGCCACACCCTGCTCCGTGAACG
>JAICQI010000419.1 GCA_025937955.1 Pyrinomonadaceae bacterium | reverse complement strand
GGTCTTTGGTCTTCGGCGTTATAAAGGCCAAAGACCTAAGACTAAAGTCCAAAGACCAAAGCGGGTAGAGCATTATGAGCGCGACGATAGTTACGGCCCACACGCCTGAACTGTGGGCCGGAGTTGAGTGTACGGTCAATCGGGTTGGTGACACGTATTCAGACCAACTTGAACGTACGGGACATGCGTTAAGACTCAAAGATCTCGAACGACTGGCGGAGCTTGGTGTATCTCGGCTCCGCTATCCCATCCTCTGGGAGCGAACTGCTCCCGATGATCTGGAGTCGTTCGAATGGTCGTGGTCTGACGAGCGTATGAAGCACCTGCGGCGGCTCGGTCTGAAGCCGATCGCGGGTTTGGTTCATCACGGCAGCGGCCCTCGTTACACAAACCTGCTGGATCCGCAGTTTCCCGAAAAACTCGCGCAGTACGCTACGGCCGTGGCGCGCCGCTATCCGTGGATCACTGATTACACACCAGTCAACGAGCCTCTGACCACGGCGCGTTTCAGTTGTCTGTATGGGCACTGGTACCCGCACAAATGTGAGGCGGTGCTTTTTGCAAAAGCATTTCTGGCTCAGTGTCGCGGCATCGTTCTTTCGATGCGCGCGATCCGCGCCATCAATCCCGCGGCGCAACTAGTCCAAACTGAAGATCTGGGAAAAACGTTCAGCACGCCGACGCTCGCGTACCAGGCGGAGTTTGAAAACGAACGTCGCTGGCTCACATACGACGTTTTGTGTGGTCAACTGGCGCCGCACGGTCCGATGTGGGACTACTTCCGCTGGCTCGGAATTGATGAAGACGAGTTGCAGTGGTTTCACGACAATCAAATGCCGCCCGCAGTCGTTGGTATCAATCACTACATCACCAGCGAACGTTTTCTGGACGAACGCACAACGCGTTACCCGGCGAATTTTCATGGCGGCAACGGCCGTCACGTTTATGCGGACGTCGAGGCCGTGAGGGTTTGTGCGACGGGTGTTGCCGGTCCGAAGGAGATCCTGAGAGAGGCGTGGGACCGATATCGCCTGCCGCTGGCCGTCACTGAGATTCATCTCGGATGCACGCGAGAAGAACAACTGCGGTGGGTCAAAGAGGTTTGGGATGCAGCGGTCGAGCTGCGCTCAGAGCAGATCGACGTGCGTGCTGTAACTGCGTGGGCCGCCTTTGGCGCATTCGATTGGAACAGTTTGTTGACCTGCGATGCCGGCAGTTACGAACCTGGAGTTTTTGATCTCCGTTCACCGGTGCCGCGGCCAACTGCCATCGCCAAGATGATTCGCACACTCTCTGCGGGCGAGCAGTTCGATCATCCAGTGTTGGACACGCCTGGCTGGTGGCATCGTCTGGACAGGCTTTGTTATCCGCCGACACGCCATCATCACGAAAAGGTGCTTTCACCAAACAGAACCGTAAAGAGAACCGGCAATAGTGGTCGCTGTTTATTGATTACCGGCGCCACCGGCACGTTGGGACAGGCGTTTGCGCGCATCTGCACGAACCGCGGACTTGCATATCAACTGCTTCGCCGCGATCAACTCGATATCGCTGACCACGATTCAGTGGTCAGCGCACTGGACCGTTACGAACCGTGGGCCATCATCAACGCAGCCGGCTATGTGCGAGTTGACGATGCTGAAGGCGATGCGGAACGGTGCATGCGTGAGAACGTGTTCGGGCCTGTGTGTTTGGCCAAAGAATGCGAACGCAATCAGTTGCCGTTCATCACTTTTTCGTCGGATCTCGTTTTCGATGGATCGAAAAATGAGTTGTACATAGAAAGCGACGTCTGCTCGCCATTGAACGTGTACGGAAGGAGCAAGGCGGAAGCAGAGCTGCGGGTGCTGGAACATTTTTCGAAGGCGCTGATTATTCGAACGAGCGCTTTTTTTGGCCCGTGGGACCGCTTCAATTTCGTTCACGCGGTGCTTGATTCGTTGACAAAAGGCCGGCCGTTTTACGCTGCTGCCGATATTACAATTTCGCCGACGTATGTTCCTGATCTGGTGAATGCAGTTTTAGATCTTTTGATCGAC
Organism: Pyrinomonadaceae bacterium; assembly: GCA_025937955.1. Taxonomy (GTDB): domain Bacteria; phylum Acidobacteriota; class Blastocatellia; order Pyrinomonadales; family Pyrinomonadaceae; genus PSRF01. The sequence goes on along the minus strand of JAICQI010000419.1, from coordinate 3,607 downwards.
GGCGAGCACGGCATTTGGCACGTAGCCAATTCCGGTGGAGTGACGTGGGCCGAGTTCGCGCGGCTGGCAGCGCTAAAGGCGGGACGCGATCCGGCGGCAGTGAAGCCACGTCCCGGACGTTCGCTTGGTTTCGTTGCGCCGCGCCCGTCGTTTACGGCGTTGGCAAGCGAGCGCGGCAGTTTTATGGCGCCGTTTGAAGACAGTCTCGATAGATGTTTTCGAGATATGCGATGGGACGTTCCCAAGAACGTCGTTAGAGCTTGAGCCACAGATTTTTTTATCTGTAGCCAAAAAGGGTTAGAACGAACAAGGGGGGGTTGAAATGGATCTCAGAGTGGGGGGGATTTACTATCTGCCCAATGGGCGTGAACTGATTGTGTTAGGTAGACGTGAAAATGGCCGGGTTTCGTATCGGCTCTCATGTCGCACAGGCAATTATGAAATAACGGATGAGGGTCGGTTAACCTGTGACGGTAAATTAACTGCCTGGGATGTTTCAAATTTGAGTGACACGGGGCGATCGGTAGGTGTTGAAAGATTTCAACCGCCGAGTTTTCAGGAGACAAATCAGAACCCTGAGCTGGTGCCCTCGTGACTGTTAGCTTGAAGGCATGATTCGCGACAAAAAAGAGATCCCCCGATCGGAATATCCGCGTCCACAATTTGTACGCTCACTCTGGTTCAATCTCAACGGCGAGTGGGAGTTTGCCTTTGACGATGCCGATGAGGGACTGCGACTCGGTTGGCAAGACGGCCGTAAGTTGCCGATGCGAATCATTGTTCCGTTTGGTTATCAGACTGCCCTTTCGGGAATCAACGATAAATCGGTTCATGAAGTGGTCTGGTACGCGCGGTCGTTTGAACTGCCTGAGGACTTTTATAAACGCGATCTCCTGCTGAACTTTGGTGCGGTCGATTACGCCTGCACTGTTTGGATCAACGGGCAGGAGGTCGGGCACAATCGTGGCGGTCACGTACCGTTTCAATTTGATATCGCACCTTATGTAAAGAAGGGCGCGAATCGCTTAACGCTACGCGTCGAAGATCGTCAGGATCCGGAGCAGCCTCGCGGCAAACAGTCGTACACCGGAGTGCCTGAGAGCATCGACTACTACTGCACCACCGGAATCTGGCAGACAGTTTGGCTCGAACCAGTCCCACCGATACGAATCGAAGAGCTGCGCATAATCACGCATGCGAAAAGAAACATGCTCGAGTTGACAGTGTTTCTACATGCGCCGTCGTCGGCGTGGCGTGTGGAGGTCGAAGTGCTCGAAGAGGGCAAGCGCGTTGCGATTGGTGAAGATTCTACGGCTGTGGCAACAGGACGGCTCGGCATTTCGATTCCTTACGCGAAGCTGTGGTCACCGGATTCGCCACACTTGTACGACCTGCAAGTGCGACTCTACGACGGCAATAATCTCCTCGATGAAGTTGGTTCATACGTCGGACTGCGCGGCCTTGAATTGCGCAACGCAAAGTTTCTCCTCAATGGCAAAGCGACTTACCTGAAGATGGTGCTGGACCAGGGCTTTTGGCCTGAAGGTTATTTGACTGCTCCAACTGACGAAGCGCTGCAAACAGATATCGGTTGGATCAAGAGCTTTGGGTTCAATGGTGTTAGAAAGCACCAGAAGATTGAGGATCCGCGGTGGCTCTACTGGTGCGATCGCCTTGGTCTGCTGGTCTGGGAAGAGATGCCGAATGCACGTGAGTGGTCGCCAAAGGCGGAAGAGTTGTTATCAGCGGAGTGGCAAGACGCGGTGCGGCGCGATTTCAACCATCCATGCATTGTCGCCTGGGTGCCGGTTAACGAGAGCATGGGATTTCCCGGTCTGAGCACGGAGCACGCCGGACAATATGCGTTCATCGAGCGAATGGTGCGGGTCACCAGGCGACTCGATTCAACGCGTCCGGTGATCGACAACGATGGTTGGGAACATACGGACATCACCGACATCTGCGCGATCCACGATTACACTCCGACTGCGGAAAAAATAACTGGGCGGTATAAAGAGACATTGAGCGGTGGGCAGTTACCATCGAAGGTTTGGATCGATAAACCACTCTTTGCTCGCGGGTCGAGGTATCGTGGACAACCGATCGTGTTGTCGGAAGTCGGCGGCTTTCTGGCAATTCCGCCGGACGTTCCACCTGAAAATCGAGATTTGCTTTACAAGTTCTATGATTCGTTCAAGACGACGGAAGAGTTGCTGGATAAGTATCGTGATTTAATGAGAGGCATCTCCTCGTTGGATTTTCTTGCCGGGTTTTGTTACACGCAGTTGACCGATATTGAGCAGGAGATCAACGGGCTGCTTACATACGATCGCAAGCCAAAGGTCGATCCCGAAGCGCTCGCCGCGATTCATGCGGAGTTCTTTCGCAAATTTTCCTAACAAAATATAGGTCGTATAGGACCAATATGACCTGTTCGATTGTTGTGGCCCAAAAGTTGACTGCTTCTTTGATAAATCAAGGAGGCACAACTATGGAAAGTCGAGCGAAACTCTTCGGTCATGCTATTCATCCGATCCTGATCGTTTATCCGTTGGGACTCTTGTCAGCGGCGGTGATCTTCGACGTGATTTATCTGGCGACCGGCAACACGACGTGGAGTACCGTTTCGTTTTGGATGATCGCGGCCGGCATTGTCGGCGGTCTGCTTGCGGCTGTTTTTGGTCTCATCGACTATCTAGGCATTCCGCGCGGCACACGCGCCAGTCGCATCGGGCTCCTGCACGGACTGACCAATCTCGGCGTCATGATCTTGTTCATCGCCAGTTGGCTGCTGCGAAGGGATACGCCGGATGTGCCACCGACAGCGGCATTGGCATTGTCGTTTATTGGTGTGGCAGCGGCGCTGCTTGGTGGCTGGCTCGGTGGCGAGTTGGTTGAGCGACTTGGCGTTGGCGTTACTCCCGGTGCTAATCTGAATGCGCCGAATTCACTGACTCATAGCGCGACAGAAACGAAGAGGATGACTGATGCGGAAAGTTACTGACGTCGATCGGCTCGCCGTTCGGCACCGGCCTGACGGCCAGCCGGTTATGCACCAGGACTGGGGCAAGCTGCTCTTCATGCACTGGCGCATCAACGAGAACCTTCTGCGACCGCACGTGCCTCGTTCACTTCAGATCGACACCTACGGCGACTCGGCCTGGATTGCGATCACGCCATTCACGATGTGGGACATACGAGGTGTGCCCCCGTACATGCCGCCCATTCCGGGGCTCGACTCGATGCACGAGCTCAACGTGCGTACATACGTTCACCACAATGGTGTACCCGGCGTGTGGTTCTTCTCACTCGATTGCAACAGCAAGGTAGCTGTAATGGCGGCGCGCGCCGCTTATCACCTTCCTTACTACTCCGCCGACATTGCGCAGGAAGGTAAGAAGAAGATCAAGTACCGGCTCAAGCGACGCGAGGATCCGCCGGCACAGTTCAAAGCAACGTGGAGTGTTGGCGAGGCGCTGCCGAAATCGCAACCCGGCTCGCGTGAATTCTTCCTCACGGAGCGTTACGTTCTCTACTCCGAATACGAGGGCGAGCTCTTTCGCGCTCGCATCTACCACGAGCCCTGGCAACTCTACAAAGCTGAGTT
>JAICQI010000558.1 GCA_025937955.1 Pyrinomonadaceae bacterium | reverse complement strand
TCTGCTTAGTCACTTCCTTCGGACATCGAAGGCAGTCGGGTCTTCATGGCAAGGTCTGCAATCCGCTTTGAGTAACCTATGATCAAGGCACTATGAATAGAGACGAGGGCGTCAGGACGCGCCTCGGCTGCCACTTGAAATTCGCTATCGAACTCAGAAGTGATTGAAGCTGTATCTTCAGCGCACACGCCACGGCTTCATACTCCTTCAAAGCGATAAACGGCCCTGGTGCGTTCGCGTCCCAAAGGACTCCACCGCGCGATGTCGCCGGGATTGCCTCCTTGAGCAATCCAACCGTTTTCCCGCTTAAGTCTCGGGAAGGTGTGGTAAGCCCAGTGATATTTGCGCCCGGGCGCGCCAAGCTATCGACTATTCCAGTCGGATTGGATCCCGTCGTCACCATGATGATGGGAATGGTCTTAGTCGCCTGCTTCGCTGCGCGGCTCGTTACTAAATTTCCACTGACAAGAGCATCAACCTTGGGTTGCACGCGTTTGCCTACAGGGCTGGCGCCCTCTCCAAGTTCCCCTCGAGGTAGAGAAACTCAACCAGAATATTTTTGCTTTCAATATAACCAAACTCCCATGGCCTTGTCGGAATGCCTCGATTCGCGTTCCGGGAGTATTGGGGTCGCCGCAACCCGTGGCAAATCCTACTCTCGGTACTTTCTTCGTCTGCTGCGCCTCGGCCGGATCGATTCCCGCCACGACAAAGCCAATCAGCACAAGAACAGTTTTCATGCGCCAATTTTTACCGCTGTTCGAGATGCTTTGTCCAGAAAGTTTTTGGGCCAGAACGTCAGATACTCGATCAGAAGCGGGGTGATACTTTCAAGAAGCTTTAGCGGCGTTTCTCCAGCCGAACTTCGATCGTTAGCTCAGGACGTTGGCCGCTATGAACCGCATCCAGTTCACGGATGCGTCGCAGCATTGCTTCACGTTGGAGGGCCTTTTGTGGGTCCAGCATAGATGTGGCGCATTTTATATCCTCGAGCAGTATCGGGAGTCAATACACAAGCGCGCTGCATTACCGCTCGCAAAACGTTTACCGAATCCTGTAGCCCTAGTTGTTTTGCCGAGCAGACGTTGACTGAGCTGGCGGTATTGTGCTTTTAACCAAGCCCCCTGAGGCGAAGTTCTCAGCGGAAAACATAGATACCTCTGCAAATCTCGCCAAAGATGCTAATCAAAATTATCCCTTGCAAAGAATAGAGCATATGATAGATTCTGTGTCCCTGTCGTTAGGGATGTCAGCCAGGAGGTTAACTCCAATGGTATGGGACGTGATGGTTGCAGCGGCATTCGTTGTTGTATCGGTAGCGGTCCTTGCTTGCTTCCCTGTTAAGTTCCTTCTCACCTCGATAAAGAAGCCTCACCAAGTAGCTTCGCAACATCGTCTGTTATCCATCACGCTTTTGCGCCAAGGTCTCTACAAAACTCAAGATTGCGTGCCGCAAGCTGAAGGCAAGACAAACGGCTACACGTTACGTGATTTAAGTGGAGGACGATATGACACCGGAAGATAAACTTCGGCTCGAGGAACTGGGCAAGTTTGGAATCAGCATCGCGGATCGGGAATGGATTCTCGCTCTTATTAACCGGCAGGATGCGGAAATAGAGCAGCTAAAAACAGAGCTGACGACCGGCATTTACCGCAGAGAAAAGGACGCTCAGAGCATTCAGGAGTTATCCGCCGCTCTGCCTAAGATTAGGGGCCAGGGCGGCAAGGTCGCATAGGGCGTTTTGATGAGAAAAAATTGAGGGTCGGCGGAAGCTTAAAATCATAGCCTCGGAGCCTGAGCTTTTTTGCTCGCGCTAACGTTGCTACCAGTTTGCAAATTAGTGCTGTCTTCGTGGATTCAGTATATCGTTTCCCTGCGGGCTGCTTAGCACGTGTTGACTTACCCCTGTCACATTCGTTTTACCGAAGGTTGGATCGACTGTATGAAACCACCCATTGTTGTCGCCCGATAATTTGTCATCGAACTTTTTCCGTAGTGCCCGCCTTTATTTTGCTGAGTCCTACAGGTTTGCCGGACCTTCTGTTTTGCCAAGGTCATCTCCTTTCTCTAATGCGGCAAGTTTGCCCAGGGCCTCACTGATCTTTGTTAGAGAGATCTCAATGCCCCGGCGCACGTCTTCATTAACCGACTTATCTTCAAACCAGAGTTTAAGACAGGCCCGTTCCTCTTTAAGTGTGACGACAACTTCCCGTAGCATTGTGTCTATAGATGTCATTCGCTGATACCTGTCTTAATCCCAAAACCGCGTCATCCGCGAGCGTCCAGGCTCCCGGAGCACGACACCTAGATAGCCGCTACAGCGCGATACGGTCGAGCTAGGTCGGCTGCCATATGCCAGATGATCTCCTGCGGGTCATTCGCCCGACGATATTCCTCAATAATGTAGGTGTCACGGTCGATCTCGTGCTTGGAGAGATGCCGGAAGCTTATTACGCGTAAATGTTTACCGCGGATGCGGCAGCGAACGGACTCAGGGCCATCGCCGCGACTGATCCGCTGAGCCCATCTAGGATAAGCCCCAGCCTGATTTCTAATTTGCATGTTCGCTCCCGGTTTACGTGGCGCAGCTATATATCGTCGCGGGTGGTTCGAGTCAAGGCTGCCAACATAGAGATTCCAAAGTGCGCATATGGAAGTCGTCTCGGTATTCTAAGAGCCTTGGACGACGCTCTCACCGGGCAGTCAACCACGGATATTCCTGCGCCGCTTAGATCGTCGGCGGTTTATCACTTCGGGAGTTTGCCAAAAAGCCAACGTTGCCGCAAAAAAAGACCGGGCTATGTCACCCAAGGGTAGGATTACAACAACGCTTTCTCGGATGCACAGACAGAAGCAGAGCTGCAGTGGGACGAATAGCGCTCGAAACAGCCACCTTGCCGCCGTGTATGGGGCGACTTCAACGTCGTGCTAAGTTCACACAGAACCTTCTACCGGAAGCTACCAGACGAGCAAGTATGGCATTTCTGCAGGAACAGCCCGAATTGTCCCCAAGCAGGTTACAACGTAAAGTTGTCACCGGCCCCGCTCGTACAGAGAATCGGAGATTCATTAACTCCAATCTCTATTTTAATCGCGGCTCCTTTTCCTCGCGCAAACCGCAGAATCTTGAGTGCCGCAGATGGCTATCAGGCGTCCATTCGTGAACTCCACCTGTGCGACCAGCTCAGGTCTTAGCCACACGCAGTGTCGCATCTGCTCTCGTCGGCGCCAATTGGGTGCGTTTCCGTTCTGGCAGGTTAGTGAACGGGCAGCGTCAGTCCGCAGGGGCTTCAACTTCGCCCATACCTCACGACACAAGCGAGGCACAACCCATTGCGTACCTTACTCGCAAACATCAGCTTGTCGCCTTCGTAGTAGCCGACGATCAGCGCATAGAGCGGGTTGTCGGCGGTACCCGCCGGCTACGAGCGCCTGTGCCTTGTCGAACCGCGCCGAAAGCGGATCCAGATAATGATACGCTCATATATCTTTAGCTGCTCGCTTTGCCCATCTGCTTCGTCGAATGGGAATTGATCAACGCCCGTAGTAATGATGCGGCTTCGCTGATCGCTTCTACATCCTCCTGAAGTTTTGTTGGATCATCCAAGTCCTCTCTCATAAGGGTGGCATAACCAGCGATAACGGTTATGAGATTATTAAAATCATCAGTCTGCACTTGCTCAGTATCCACGTTGCGCAAACTTGATAGTGTGTCTGTACTAAGGCTCTCCGCCATGTCACCGTGGCCGCCAGCAGCCATTAGTTCTGCTGTTTTTTCTAAAGCACGTGTTTCAAGACCGTCGCTCAGGTGCTGCAACCCTGCTCGAATGTGTCCTGCCTCGACTGCCTCCCGCAGTGGTTGCGCCGTCGCTGGTGCGTTCCGTATGTGACAAGCGAGGGCAGCAAAGGACGCGAGCGTCCTCCCGATCCGCTCGTCTTCACGGTCAAACTTGCGGCTATCATCGTGAGCGACAACCCAGACAGTACCCGCCGGCTTACCTTGGACATCAAAAGGAATGATCAGAGCTTCGGCAATGGGCTGCTCGAATTTCAGCGAGGAGAAAAATCGTTCAGGCAGACGCACGAGTTGCGTCCCACTCCGGTCTATAGCCACTCCACACGGGGTGGCATCTCGGGGGATTGTGCTGGGAATGCTTGCGCTGAGTAGCCCAGCAACTGCTTCCGCCCTAAACACCTCTTCTCCAGATTCAGTGGCCAACAAGCTAACTCCAGCTGTACCAGCCCTGCAAAGTTGTAGGGCCGTTTCAGCAAGCCTCTGCCAAAACTCATGTGCAGTTTCCGCCAATGTGCTCACTAGCATTTTTATCGCACGTAGTTCATCTCTATGATCAGGGAGTCGCGACGGGCGCTGGGTAAGCTCAGACGTCACGATTACATCATCTGGAAAGACCGGTAATTGGCCCATACAGGTTCCTCACCGTCCATTCCGGCGATTCATGTCCTGATGCGCGGCAACGAACTTCCAGATGAGGAGTGCCTGGATGCAAACGTAACTGTCGTGCTCAAGGGTAGATGAAC
>JAICQI010000026.1 GCA_025937955.1 Pyrinomonadaceae bacterium | reverse complement strand
GGTTTGGCGCACAGGGAATCAAGGTCAAGGTCAGTGGTCGTTTGAACGGCGCTGAAATCGCCCGCAGTGAGTGGCACTTGCAGGGACAGCTTCCGCTGCACACGTTGCGGGCGGACATCGATTACGGTCTTGCCGAAGCACAGACGACGTTTGGCCAGAGTGGTGTGAAGGTTTGGATTTATCGTGGCGAGATTCTCGATCCGAAGGCTGCGATGGCTCGCGGCACCGGTTCGGATCCGATCAACGAGACGCGCACCGGCGAACGTGAGCGCCGCCCGCGCACGCGACGCGAACGCGAGGGTGGATCGGACGGACGAAGACCACGAACTGAGAACCAATAGGAGCCACAAAAGGCACAAAAGACACAAAATATCTGAACCGATTTTTATGTGATTTTGTGCTTCTTTGGGGCAGGAAATGGGTGAAACGCTATGTTGATGCCGAAGAAAGTTAAGCACCGGAAGCAGATGCGCGGACGCATGACTGGCGTCGCGACTCGTGGCAGCGAGATCAGCTTCGGTGAGTATGGGCTCAAGAGTCTGGAGCCGGCGTGGATTACCGACCGTCAGATCGAGGCTGCTCGTATCGCGATGACGCGCCACATCAAGCGCGGCGGCAAGATCTGGATTCGCATGTTTCCGGACAAGCCGGTGACGAAGAAGCCCGCGGAAACGCGCATGGGAAAAGGCAAAGGCGCGCCTGAGTACTGGGTGGCCGTCGTTAAGCCGGGCCGGATCCTTTACGAGATCGAGGGTGTCGATCTGGCCACCGCACGCGACGCGATGCGTCTGGCCGCCCAGAAGCTTCCGATCAAGACGAAGTTTGTGACCCGCGCCGATCAGGAAGGAGGCGCGATCTAGCAATGAAGAGGCGAGAAGAGATCGACAAGTATCGGGAGATGGCTGCGGACGAATTGCGTGCGGAAGCAGCGCGCCTGCGTGAATCGCTTTTCCGGTTGAACTTTAAGCTGGCGCTCGGCGAGGTTGACGCGATCAAGCGCATTCGCCAGGAGAAGAAAGCGCTGGCGCGGATCGAAACGATCTCGGGCCAGCGAAGCTAATAGGTCATATTAAGACCTATAGGTCCTATATCGGCCTATTAGGAGTTGAAGAGAATGGCAGAGAATCAAGAGAATATTAACGAAAGCGCAAGCGCTCCCGAGGCGGCGGCAGCAGCGACCTCGCAGAGCCGTGCGAACCGGTCGCAGAAAGTCGGAACGGTAACGTCCGACAAGATGCAGAAGACCGTCGTGGTTCGGGTGGACCGTCTGGTTCGTCACCGCAAGTATCGTCGCTACGTGCGGCGCACGTCGAAGTTCATGGCCCACGACGAGATGGGCGCGACTGTCGGCGACAAGGTGCGCATCGTTGAAACGCGTCCACTTTCAGCGCGCAAGCGTTGGCGTGTAATAGAGATCGTTCAGAAAGCTGCGAAGTAGGCTTCGCCGCGAGAGCCGGAGGTAACGACAGTGATTCAGATGCAAACCTCGCTCGAGGTTGCTGACAATTCGGGGGCGCGTCGCGTGGAGATGATTATGCCGATTGGCGGCTCCACCGGAAAGATTGCCAGCCTGGGAGATCGAATCAAGGTAACGGTCAAAGAGGCCTCCCCCGACGGAACTATCAAAAAGGGCACCGTTCAGGATGCGGTGATTGTGCGCACGCGCAAGGAAGTGCGCCGCGCCGATGGAACGTATGTGAGGTTCGATCAGAATGCCGCGGTGCTGATCAAGGAGGATGGCACTCCGATCGGCACGCGCGTGTTTGGACCAGTAGCGCGCGAGCTGCGCGACAAGAATTTCATGAAGATTGTTTCGCTCGCGCCGGAGGTAATTTAACGAAATGGCAGGAACAAAGCGCTCAAAGATCAAAAAGAACGATCAGGTGGCGATTATTGCCGGGCGCGACAAGGGCCGGCGTGGACGCGTGTTGGAAGTTTTACCCGGCAAGGGAAAGATCAAGGTCGAAGGCGCGGGCATGATCAAGCGCCACCAGAAAGCGAATCCGCAGGCGAATCGCGGGGGCGGTATTGTGGATAAGGAGTCGTTTATCGACATCTCGAACGTGCAGTTGATTGATCCGCAATCAGGCAAACCCTCGCGCGTGCGGTATCAAAGAGAGAGCGATGGTTCGAAGACGCGTGTCGCGGCTTCCAGTGGACATTCGGTGGAGAAGTAGACATGGCTGCAAGGTTAAAAGAGCGATATCAAAAGGACATCGCGCCGCAGATTGCGAAGGAGTTCGGCATCGACAATCCGATGGCGGTGCCGCGTATCGAGAAAGTCGTAATCAACATGGGCATGGGCGAGGCCATTGCCAACGCGAAAATACTCGACACGGCTGCGGACGAGCTGCGCGCAATCACCGGGCAGAAGCCGGTGATTACGAAGGCGAAGAAGTCGATCGCTTCGTTCAAGTTGCGACAGGGAATGCCGATCGGCGTGGTCGTCACGCTGCGTGGTGATCGGATGTACGAGTTTCTCGATCGGCTCGTGTCGGTGGCGCTGCCGCGCGTGAGAGACTTCCGAGGCGTTTCACCGAAGGCGTTCGATGGCCGCGGCAACTACACGATCGGAATCCGCGAGCAGCTGATCTTCCCGGAGATCGATTTCAACAAGGTCGACAAGCTGCGCGGTATGAACATCTCGATCGTGACCACGGCGAGGAATGACGAACAGGCACGAGCTCTTCTGAAGGGCCTGGGAATGCCGTTTAGAACCTAAATATAGGTCCTATTGGACCTATAGGACCTATTTCGAAGAAAGAACTTATGGCAAAGAAATCACTGATTGCTAAAGCGGCGCGCAGACCGAAGTTTTCGGTGCGGGCCTACACTCGATGTAAGCGCTGTGGGCGGCCGCGAGGTTACTTGCGCAAGTTCAACCTCTGTCGCATCTGTTTTCGCGAGCTGGCGCTCCAGGGCCAGATCCCTGGCGTGGTTAAGTCGAGCTGGTAATTGACAACAACGGAGTTACTTCATGACTGATCCTATTGCCGATATGTTGACGCGAATCCGCAACGCCATCGCGGCGAAGCACTCGCGAGTTGATATTCCGGCTTCAAAGCTCAAACTCGAGATTGCCCGCATCCTGAAGGAAGAGGGTTACATCAACAACTTCGTCATCAAGGGCGAAGGGCTCAAGCGCACCGTGCGTATCTTTTTGCGCTACGACGCGCGCGGCACGTCGTCGATTACACATTTGCATCGCATCTCGACGCCGGGACGACGCGTCTACGTTGGTTCGAGTGAGATTCCGAAAGTGCTTGGTGGTTACGGTATCAATATCGTCTCGACTTCAAGAGGCCTGATGAGTGGCAAGGCTGCGCGCCGTGAAAACATCGGCGGCGAGCTGCTGGCGCAGATCTACTGATAACTGGAAAACGTTATGTCAAGAATTGGGAAAAAAGTGATTGCGGTGCCGAAGGGCGTGACGGTGACTGTTAACGAGCGTGAGCTCGAAGTCAAAGGCCCGAAGGGTACGTTGAAGACGCCGATCCCGCATGGAATTAGCTTCAAGCTCGAAGGTGAGGAACTGCAGGCCGAGCGCGTCTCCGACGAACACGCAGCCCTGCACGGGCTCGCGCGCGCGCTGGCAAACAATGCCATCGTTGGCGTGACGCAGGGGTTCAGCAAGCAGATGGACGTCGTCGGCGTTGGTTACAAGGCCGACGTTCAGGGCAAGAAGATCGTCTTCTCGCTGGGCTACTCACATCCGATCGAGTTTCCGCTGCCGCCCGAGGTTGAGGCCAAGGCTGAGCGTCTGACGACCAAGGGAAGTATTCAGCAATACCAGACCACTCTGACGTTGACGAGTATCGACAAACAGAAGTTGGGCCAGGTAGCAGCCGAGATGCACAAGCTTCGCAAGCCTGACGCTTACAAAGGCAAAGGCGTGCGCTACGCGGATGTGCCGATTAAGTTGAAGCCCGGTAAGACCGGCAAATAATTGATATGGCAAATACAAACAGAGCGGAAGTGCGAAGCGCGATTCACTCGCGCATTCGCCGCAAAGTAAAAGGAAACACGGAGCGGCCGCGGCTCGCGATCTATCGCAGCCTGAACCACATTTACGCGCAGGTGATCGACGACCGTCTCGGCCAAACGCTGGTCTCGGCGTCGACCACCGAGAAAGATCTGCGCGGTAACAGCGGCGGTAATCTCGATGCTGCGCGGCGCGTCGGACAGGTGATCGCGGAACGGGCGCTCTCAAAAGGAATCGAGCAGGTGGTGTTCGATCGCGGCGGCTATCTCTATCACGGTCGTGTCAAAGCTTTGACGGACGCTGCCAGGGCAGCGGGCCTGAACAAGAACGAAGCGGTTGCGGAGCCTGAAGCAGAAGAACCCGCAGCAGCCCCGCAAGAATCAACTGAAAAGAAGTCAAAGAAGAAGAAACAAGAATAGACTATGAGACAACCCAAGCAACGCATTCCCGCGCAGGGGCTCGATCTGAAAGATCAGGTGATCTCCATCAATCGCGTGACCAAGGTCGTTAAAGGTGGCAAGAACCTCTCCTTCGCGGCGCTCGTAGTGGTAGGAGACGAAGGCGGCCACGTCGGTTTCGGCACCGGCAAGGCGCGCGAAGTGCCCCTGGCGATCAAAAAAGGCGTCGAAGCAGCGAAGAAGAATCTGATTCGCGTTCCTTTGATCAACAACACGTTGCCGCACCAGTTAATTGGTGAATATGGCGCAGGTCGCGTGCTGGTGAAGCCGGCGTCGGAAGGCACGGGCGTGATTGCGGGTGGCGCGGTGCGTGCGGTGATGCAGGCAGTGGGTGTCAGGGACGTGCGCACGAAGGTGTTGGGCTCGACGAATCCACACAACGTCGTGCGCGCTACGTTCGACGCGCTGTTGCGTATGAAAGATCCGATGGAGCTGGCCCGCTTGCGTGGCAAGCAAGTCGAGGAGATGTAAGTCATGCCGCGTAGAGCCAATAACAACGAAGAATCACAGGGAAAGATCCGCATCCAGTACTATCGCAGCTTTATCGCTGCACCGAAGACGCATAAGACGATCGTGCGGAGTTTGGGTTTGACCAAGCTCAATCAGGTTGTTGAGCGCCCGGATAACGATTCAACACGAGGCGTTGTGGCGAAGGTGCCGCACTTATTGCGCATAGTAGAATAGGGCCACGGATTTACACGGTTTTTTTAACGGATGGAGTTGATGATGCCTATCAGTTTGAACAGCCTTAAGCCGGCTAAGGGTTCGACGCATAAGAAGAAACGTGTGGGGCGTGGTCCCGGATCAGGTTTGGGCAAGACCGCGGGTCGCGGCGAGAAGGGACAGAAGTCTCGTTCGGGTTATTCGCGCAAGGTTGGTTTTGAAGGTGGCCAGATGCCTTTGCACCGCCGTCTGCCCAAGCGCGGTTTTACCAACATCTTCAAGAAGCAGTGGCTGGAAATCAGTCTCGCCGCTCTGGATCAACACTTCAACGCCGACGAAGAGGTCACTCCCGAGGTATTGCACGATCGCGGCCTGATCAAGAAGGCTAAGCACGACGTAGTGGTGCTCGGAAACGGTGAGGTTTCGAAGCCGTTGCGCGTGTCGGCGCACCGGTTCACAAAGAGCGCTCGGCAAAAGATCGAGCAGGCTGGCGGAGCAGTGGTGGAGATTACGGCTTAACGCGGGCGTCGCCCACCAGAGAGGTTTTATGGAAAAGTTTCTCGCCGCAGTTCGCAATATGTTCAATGTGCCGGATTTGCGCCGGCGCATTTTCTTTACCCTGGGTCTGCTCGCCGTCTACCGTTTTGGAGCGCACGTTGGCGCGCCCGGCATCAATAAAGCGCGTCTCGATGAAGTGTGGCGCGACGTTTCGGGCACCCTTCTTGGCGTCCTCGATCTGTTCTCCGGTGGAAACTTTCGGACCATCTCCGTCTTCGCTTTAGGCGTCACGCCTTACATTACTGCATCCATTATTCTCCAGCTTATGACTGTCGTCTCGCCGCAACTGAAAAAGTTGCAGGAAGAGGGCGAGATGGGACGGCAGAAGATCAATCAGTGGACTCGTTATCTCACGGTTGCGCTTGCTGGCATTCAGACTTCGTTTGTGGCCCACTGGCTGCAAGTTAACGGCGTCGGCGATCCAGGTTGGGGATTCCTGCTCAGCACGGTCTTGACGCTCACCACGGGAACGATATTCGTCATGTGGCTCGGCGAACAGATCACCGAGCGCGGTATCGGCAACGGCATCTCGCTATTGATCTTTGCGGGTATCGTGATCGGTCTGCCGAGCGGCGTCCAGCAAGTTGCCGCGCGTCTCAGCGGTGGCGATACGATGGCGACGATCGGCGTGATCGGTCTCCTAGCGGCGATGATCGCGATCATCGGTTTCATCGTCTTTGTCGAGGCGGCGCGACGAAAGATTCCCGTCAGTTACGCGAAACGTCACGTTGGTCGCCAGGTCGTTGGCGGACAGCAAACGACCATGCCGTTGAAACTCAATATGGGCGGCGTGATCCCTGTAATCTTCGCGTCGTCAGTGTTATCGATGCCGCAGAGTATCTTTGCTGCAGTCCCGCCGGATCCAACCAAACAAGACGGCTTGTACTCCAAGATCTGGCAGGCGTTTCAGTTATTCCACCCGGGCAATCCGTATTACGAGTTGATCTTCCTGTCGCTGATCGTATTCTTCACGTTCTTCTATGTCTCGATCGTTTTCAACGTTGAAGAAGTGGCTGACAACCTGCGCAAGCACGGCGGGTTTATGCCCGGCATTCGCCCGGGCCGCGCCACGGCGGAATATCTCAATACGATCCTGACGCGGTTGACGACTGTGGGCGCGATTTATCTCGCGCTGGTCGCGTTCGTACCGCAGTTTATGTTGAGCGGGTTCCAGGTGGCGAGATTGCCACTGATCGGTCCGTCGCTCGACGCATTTGTCAGCACTACCCCCGGTCTCTCATGGATCCCGACCGGAATGGGCTATCAGTTCTATTTCGGCGGTACGTCGCTACTGATTCTTGTCGGCGTCGCGATGGACACGGTGGCTCAGATTGAAGCCCAGCTCGTGATGCGCAATTACGAAGGCTTCCTCGGCAGTGGCGGCCGTTTGCGCGGACGTCGAGCCTAATTCAAAATGGCGAAAATTATTGTACTGATGGGTGCGCCTGGTGCCGGAAAAGGCACTCAGGCGCGCTTGCTTCAGGAGCGTCTGCATCTGCCGCAGATCTCCACCGGCGACATCTTTCGAGCGTTGAAGAATGCGCAGACGCCGTTAGCGAAGGAAGTACGAGAGTTAATGGAACGAGGACAGCTCGTTCCCGATGAATTGACAATCAGAGTCGTCCAGGAACGCACCGCGCAACCCGATTGCCAAAACGGTTACATCCTCGACGGTTTCCCGCGTACTCCTGCGCAGGCCGCCAGTCTCGAGAAGCTGGCAGCGGAGCAGGGCAACACTATCGTCGCGATCCTGATCGATGTACCTCGCGAGCTGCTTGAGCAGCGCATGACGGGACGGCGAAATTGTCCCGTGTGCGGCGAGATTTACAACATGTATCTCAAGCCGCCAAAGTTTGACAACGTCTGCGATTTTCATCCAGAGGCGGAGCTCGTACATCGCGCTGACGACAACGTGGAAACTGTTAAAGCGCGGCTGGCAACCTATGAAAAACAAACGCAGCCGCTGATGGATTACTACAAAGCAGCAGGTCTGTTGCGTACCGTTGACGGCACTGGCGCGCCCGAAGCAATTTACGAAGATGTGTTGCGGCAGATCTCGGCGTGAATCTGCGCTAATCTGCGGCTAAAATACTCTGCATGATTATCGGTAAGTCAAAACGAGAACTCGAAAAGATGCGCGCGTCCGGCCGCCTGGTCGGGCTCGTGCTTTCGCATCTGCGTACTCTCGTCCAGCCGGGCGTGACTACCATGGAGATCGATCGCATCGCGGAGAAGATGATCAGGGATGCGGGCGCGCTGCCGACGTTCAAAGGTTATAACGGATTTCCATATTCGATTTGTGCCTCGGTCAACGAGCAGATCGTCCACGGCTTTCCTTCCAACTACACTCTGAAGGAAGGCGACATCTTTTCGATCGACTGCGGCGTCACGCTCGAAGGTTTTGTGGGCGACACGGCCACCACGGTTCCCGTCGGCAAAGTGGACGAGGACAAGCTCAAGCTGGTGCGTGTAACTGAAGAATGTCTGGAGCGGGCGATCCAGCAGTGTCGCGTGGGAAATCACCTCGGCGACATCGGTTGGGCGGTACAGCAGCACGCGGAGGCGAACGGCTATTCAGTCGTCCGCGACTACGTAGGGCACGGAATTGGCCGGCGGATGCACGAAGACCCGCAGATTCCGAACTACGGCAAGCCGGGATTGGGACCAAAGATCAAGGCGGGATACGTGTTCGCGGTCGAGCCGATGGTCAACCAGGGAACACATTTTACGAAGGTTTTAGCGGACGGCTGGACGGTTGTGACCCTCGACGGAAAGCCGAGCGCCCACGCCGAGCACACCATCGCCATTACGGAAGACGGCCCGGAGGTGCTCACGCTGGTCTCTTCAACCGCCCAGTTGGAACCGGCAGTGATTTAGCCGCAGATTTACGCAGATGAACGATGATTTTGTTATCCGCGTTCATCTGCGTAAATCTGCGGCTAAAACCAGTCCTTGCCGCGGCTTGGCAAAGCTGAAGGCTGCATGCTACTATTTGCGGTTTGTCGGCAGGGTCAAATCTCCATTCTGAGAGGATATGGCGAAGGAAGAAGCGATAGAAGTCATGGCAAAGGTGCTGGAAACTTTGCCTAACGCTATGTTCCGGGTCGAGTTGGAGGACAGCCAGCATCAGGTGCTTGCGCACATATCGGGGAAAATGCGCAAGCATTTTATTCGCATTCTTCCTGGCGACAGGGTTTTGGTAGAGCTTTCGCCGTACGATCTCAATCGCGGGCGAATTACATATCGATACAAGTAGACAGAGGTTAAGTCATGAAAGTCCGTGCGTCAGTAAAGAAGATGTGCGACAAGTGCAAGGTCATCCATCGCAAAGGCGTGGTGCGTGTGATCTGCTCTAATCCCAAACACAAACAGAGACAAGGATAACGAGAAATACAATGGCACGTGTAGCAGGTGTAGATTTACCGCCCAACAAGAGAGCTGAGATCGGTCTCACTTACATTTACGGCATCGGCCGCTCGCGCTCAAATTCAGTGCTCAAGGAAGCCGGCGTCAATCTCGACACTCGCGTAAGAGATCTGAGTGAAGACGAGTTGAGCCGGATCCGTGCCATTCTGGAAACGCAGGGAGAGATCGAAGGCGATCTGCGCAAGCGTGTGCAGATGGACATCAAGCGCTTGATGGACATCGGTTGCTATCGCGGTCTGCGGCATCGTCGCTCGCTGCCCGTGCGTGGCCAGCGCACTCATACCAACGCGCGCACGCGCAAAGGTCCGCGACGTGCCACCATCGCGAAGAAGAAGGCGCCCGGGAAGAAATAAATAATCTATGGCTAAAGCAGGCGGAAAAAAGAAGGTCTTTCGCAAGAAAGAGAAGAAGAACGTTCCCAACGGCATCGTGCACATTGCCGCGTCGTTCAATAACACGATGATCTCGATCACGGATCTTGAAGGGAACCTGATCGCGCAATCGTCGGCTGGCGCGCGTGGCTTTCGTGGGTCGCGCAAGGGGACGCCGTTCGCCGCGCAGCAGGCGGCCTATGAAGCAGCGAAGAAGGCACATGAAGCCGGCATGCACCAGTGCGAAGTGCGCGTGAAGGGACCGGGCGGTGGTCGTGAGTCGGCGATCAGGGCGATCGCAAACGCAGGCATCCGAGTGATGACGATTCGCGATACGACGCCGATTCCGCACAACGGTTGCAGACCGCCGAAGCGGCGCAGAGTTTAATTTTTAAGAATAGGACGTGTAGGCCCTATAGGACTTTATAGGACCTATTTAACCCAAAGGATGAAGGGTCGAGCGCGCAAGCGCGACCTGTAAACTTTTCCGGCTAGCAATAGTCCGGAGGCATATAGACCGGAGGAAATTAATTGGCCAGGTATAGAGACGCGGTGTGTCGCCTTTGCCGTCGCGAAGGCGCAAAGCTATTTTTGAAGGGCGATCGTTGTTACAAACCCGCTTGCCCGATTGAAAAACGTGGAACGCAACCGCCAGGACAGCACGGTAACTCGCTGCGCCGCGGCAAGGCGCTGGTCGGCTATGGCCAGCAGTTGCGAGAGAAGCAGAAGGTCAAACGCATCTACTTCATCCTCGAAGGGCAGTTTCGAAACTACTTCGAACGCGCTGCCCGCATGAAGGGTATCACCGGCGAGAATCTTCTGTTCCTGTTGGAGCGGCGCCTGGATAACGCAGTTTACCGGGCCGGCTTTTCCACCTCACGTCGTCAGGCGCGACAGTTGGTGAACCACGGTCACATTCTGGTAAACGATCGCAAAGTAGATATTCCCTCTTATCAAGTGAAACCCGGTGACACGATCACCGTGAAGGAGTCGAGCCGGAAGAACGCCCACATTGAAGGTGCGTGGCAAACTGCGTCCGGTCGCGGTCGTCCGTCGTGGATTAGCGCCAACGGCGATATGACTGCGCGCGTGATCAGCTTGCCGGTGCGCGACGATATCGATCGCTTGATCAACGAGCAGTTGATTGTTGAACTTTATAGTAAGTAGTTAACCCCGAACCGGCGATGGCGGTGCGCAACGCCGTCGCCCAGGTCAGTGCATTTTTAGGAAAACTGAACGCTATGGCTATGGATCAAAATAATCTTTGGACAGGATTTCAAATGCCGCGACGACTTGCGGCAGACGCGGAGACGCTGACGGAACGATATGGCCGCTTTTCGGCGCAGCCATTCGAGAGAGGGTTTGGGACCACCGTCGGTAATTCTCTTCGTCGTGCTCTGCTTTCTTCAATCGAAGGCGCTGCGATCACCGCAGTCAAGATTGAAGGCGTCGAGCATGAGTTTTCATCGATCAAGGGCGTGGTGGAAGATGCCACCGACGTTATCCTCAATCTCAAGCAGGTTCCTTTCAAGTTGCACACCAGCGAGCCCAAGACGCTGCGCATCAACAAGGAAGAGGCCGGTGAAGTGACGGCGGCGGATATCGAAACTGATGCCGACGTCGAGATTCTGGATCCGAGTGTGCACATCGCTACCGTCAGTGACAATGGATCGCTGCGAGTTGAGATGCGCTTGAAGCGCGGTCGTGGTTACGTTTCGGCGGACAGAAACTTCGACGAAGATCTGTCGCTGGGCTACATCCCGATCGATTCGGTGCACACTCCTGTCAAGAAAGTTAATTACAACGTCGAAGCAGCCCGTTTGGGCCAGAACACTGAGTTTGACAAGCTGACCATCGAAGTTTGGACCGATGGTTCGGTCAAGCCGGAAGATTCGATCGGACTCGCCGCGAAGTTGATCAAGGATCACATGTCGATCTTCATCAACTTCGAGGAAGATACGGACGACTTTGCTTACGCGAAGATGGAGCGCCCGCCGCTGCCGCGCAACGATCAGTTGGATCGCTCGGTTGACGAGTTGGAGCTGTCAGTCCGTTCCTACAACTGTCTCAAGAACGCCGACATTCGGACGATTCGCGATCTGGTCCAACGCACGGAGCGCGAGATGCTCGCCACCAAGAACTTCGGCAAGAAGTCGCTGAACGAGATCAAAGAGATCCTGAACGGCATGGGTCTCGACTTCGGTATGGAGTTCGACGAGCAGGGTAATCCGATTCCGGGCACTGGTGGTCGTGACACAGCCGATCTTTCGGACTTTGAAGGCGACGACGAACAATAGGTTAGAGTCATGCGACACTTAAAGGCACATCGAAAACTCGGTCGCACCAGCGAGCATCGTCACTCGATGCTGCGCAACCTTGCGACCTCTCTGATTAACTCGCGCGAGGAGCGCATCGTCACCACTTTGCCGAAAGCGAAGGAGCTGCGACCGTTCGTCGAGCGCGCTATCACGCTTTCTCGCCGGGCGCGAACCTTCTCTGACGAAGGTTCCGCCGCACAGGCGCTGCACCTGCGTCGCCAGGCTGCAGGGTTCTTTCACGCCGGCAACATGACTGTCAGCGAGACCACCGGCAAGCGCGGTCAACTCCGACCGGAGCGAACTGCGGGCGTCGCTGCGCTCAAGCGGCTCTTCAACGACCTCGGGGAGCGTTACAAAGACCGGCCGGGCGGTTACACGCGTATCCTGAAGTTGGGCTACCGCGAGGGAGATCGCGCCGAGTTAGCCATCATCGAACTGGTTGACAATCCTCGTGAAGTCGAGGCTGCGGAAGCGGCGAAGAAACGAAAAGCTGCCGCGTCGAAGAAGAGGAAGAGCAGCAAGGGTAAGGAAGCGAAGGAAGAGGCGGCAGAGTCTAAGGCCGAAGATAGCGAGAGCTAAAGAACTTCTCCGCAAAGGCGCAAAGGCGCAGAGTAAATCCTTTGCGCCTTTGCGCTTTTGCGCGAAACTGAATGTCAGCACCTAAAGAACAGAGTGAAACTCCAAAGCGCGTTCGCTCCGCTTCACGTCCGGCAGCGTCCGTGAACATGGAGGAGCTTCGCGAGCTGATCGCTCTTTTGCGCGATAACGGGCTGGCGGAGCTCGAGCTCGAAAACGAGGGATTTCGCGTGCGTCTTCGTCGCGACTCCGCAGGTGTTGAAGCCGGCCGGTTTGTCGAGACACATTCTGTTGTTCCCGCTACTGCTCCGGCTGCACCTCCAGTTCAGGCGCCTGGTCCGCCACCGGCTCCGGGCCCAACGCATCCCGGCACACACGCCTCAACAGAAGCTTCTCAGGATCAGGATTTACACATCATTCCGTCTCCGATTGTGGGCACGTTCTATCGTTCGCCTTCTCCGACTGCGGAGCCTTTCGTGAAGATCGGAACTAACGTCGAGCCCGACAGTGTCGTGTGCATCATCGAAGCCATGAAACTCATGAACGAGATTCAGGCTGAGGCTGCGGGTGAAGTAGTTAAGATTTACGTTGAGAACGGCCAGCCGGTTGAATACGGCCAGCCACTATTCGGAATCAAGAGTTAAGCCACAAAGAAGCACAAAAAGCACAAAATCAATTTGTGCCTTTTGTGCTTTTTTGCGGCACTTTTCTATGGCTTTTAATCCGCGCAAGTTCAAGAAGATCCTGATCGCCAATCGCGGCGAGATCGCGTGTCGTGTCATCTGGACCTGCAAGGAGATGGGCATCAAGACCGTCGCAGTTCACAGCGACGTCGATCGCGATTCGCTGCACGTCCGCTTCGCCGACGAAGCCGCCTGCATTGGACCAGCACCTTCCGCGCAGAGTTACCTGAACATTCCCGCGATCATCAGCACGGCTGAGATATTCAACGTCGACGCGATTCATCCCGGCTACGGGTTCCTCGCGGAGTCGGCCTACTTCGCTGAGATCTGCGACGCGTGCAATATCAAGTTCATTGGACCACCGGCGAATGTCATTCGCCTGATGGGCGACAAGATCGAAGCTCGCCGGGTGATGCACGAAGCTGGTTTGCCGATCGTGCCCGGTAGTCCGGGTGGCGTTACCTCGGAAGAAGAAGGCATCAAACTGGCACGCGAGATCGGATATCCACTGATCGTTAAGGCGTCGGCCGGTGGCGGCGGACGCGGCATGCGCATTGTTCGTTCCGAACCGGAGTTGGGAAAAGCGCTCGAGACTGCTTCGACTGAAGCTGCCGCTGCTTTCAACGACGGCAGTGTTTACATCGAACGTTATATCGAGAAGCCACGCCACATCGAGATTCAGGTACTGGCGGATGAGTTTGGTGAGTGCATTCACCTTGGCGAGCGCGAGTGCTCGATTCAGCGGCGGCATCAGAAGTTGATGGAAGAGGCGCCGTCTACGGTGCTGACTCCTGAGCTACGCGAGCGCATGGGTGAAGCGGCGGTCTCGGCGTGTAAGAAGTTAGGTTATTCGAGCGCGGGTACGGTCGAGTTTTTGTTGGATGTGCACGGCAATTTCTACTTCATGGAGATGAACACGCGCATCCAGGTCGAGCATCCCGTTACCGAGATGGTCACGCTCGCCGATATCGTTCGCAACCAGATCAGGATCGCGGAAGGCGAGCCGCTGGGTTACTCACAGGACGACTTGCTGATCGTCGGTCATGCGATTGAGTGCCGGATCAATGCGGAAAATCCGGAGACGTTTGCGCCATCCCCGGGTACTATCTCGGCTTTTAATCTGCCGGGAGGGCCGGGTGTTCGTGTTGATACGTTTGTGTATTCCGGTTATCAGGTTACGCCGTTCTACGATTCGTTGATTGCCAAGGTGATCGTTCACGCGCGCACGCGTGAGCTGGCCATAGCGCGCATGAAGCGGGCGCTGGAGGCGATGGTGATCGAAGGCATCAAGACTACTGTCCCGCTGCATTTGAAGATTATGGACGACCCGCGCTTCCGCGCTGGGGACATCGGGACGGACTTCATGGAGTATTTCCTGGCGCGAAACGGCCGCAAGGCCGCAGCCTCATAGTTTGTAGGGGTGGCCCTCCGTGGCCACCCCTACAACACTTACCGTAGTTTGCGGTTTCGCCAGCGGATCGCCTATAATGTCCGACTTTTCTATGACGATTTGAGTCGTCTGAGAGGTAAATTGAAGATGTCACACGCAGTTATCAGAGCCGGTGGAAAGCAGTTCCTGGTCGAAGAAGGCCAGACGATTCGCGTGCCTTCCATCGGGGCCGATGCCGGTAGTTCAATTGAGCTTGAGACGCTGCTGAGCTCAGGCGACGGTAAGATCTCCGCCACCGTTGTAGCTCACGGTAAAGACCAGAAGATCGTGGTCTTCAAAAAGAAACGCCGCAAACAGTACAAGCGCACGCGCGGTCACCGGCAGGGCTATACAACTTTAAAGATTGATTCGATTGGATAAGAGGTTTTTGGTCTTAGGTCTTAGGTCTTCGCATCGAACAAAGACCTAAAACCAAAGACCAAAGGCCATAAGGAGTTTACATGGCACATAAAAAGGGTGTTGGCTCATCTCGTAATGGTCGCGACTCGCAGTCGCAGCGTCTGGGACTGAAGAAGTTTGGCGGCGAGAAGGTGCTCGGCGGCAACATCATCGCGCGCCAGCGAGGCACGAAATGGAAACCCGGCCAAAACGTCGGCCGAGGCAAGGACGATACGTTGTTCGCCTTGATTGATGGCGTCATCAAGTTTGAAGACAAAGGTCGGTCCGGAAAATTCGTCAGCGTTTATCCATTGGAGCAAACTGCTGCTTAGTAAAGTTTTTGTGCAAGTCCGCGACGCCTGAGCCGCAGTTCTGCGAGCCCCAGGCGTCGCTTTCAATTTAGATGTTTATTGATCGCGCCAAGATTCACGTGCATGGGGGTGACGGAGGTAACGGTGTTACGGCTTTCCGGCGCGAGAAGTTTGTGCCGCGTGGTGGTCCATCGGGCGGCGATGGTGGTCGCGGCGGCGACGTCGTTCTCGTAGCTGATGGCTCGCTCAACACGCTGCTGCACCTGCGCTATAACCCGCAGCACACGGCCCAACGCGGTTCGCACGGCGAAGGATCGAATCGCTCGGGTCGCGAAGGTGAGGATTTGATTGTGCGCGTGCCGGTGGGCACGCAGATCTTTGACGCTAATACAGGCGAGCTCCTTCACGATCTCAACCACAATGGTGACCGCTGGCTGGCTGCGCGCGGGGGGCGTGGCGGATTTGGAAACGCGCACTTCACGACCTCGACCAATCGTGCTCCTCGCTACCATCAAACCGGAAGCAAGGGAGAAGAGTTGGACCTGCAGCTCGAGCTCAAGCTGCTCGCGGATGTTGGTCTGGTGGGTTTTCCAAACGCGGGAAAGTCGACGTTCATTTCGACTGTGTCGGCTGCGCGCCCGAAGATCGCGGATTATCCGTTCACGACTTTGGAACCGCATCTTGGTGTTGTGGATCTCGGTGACTTTCGTACCTTCGTCGTTGCCGACATACCGGGACTGATCGAAGGAGCTCATGTAGGCGCAGGTCTAGGCGATCGCTTTCTGCGACACATCGAGCGGACGAAGTTGTTGTTGCACCTGGTGGATGTTTCTTCGGTATCGGGAAGAGAAGCTACCGGCGATTACAAAACTGTTAACCACGAGTTGGCTTCCTACAATCAGGAGCTCGCGACCAGGCCACAGTTCGTGGTGGCGACAAAGATCGATGCGCTCGACGAGCCGGAGCGTTTGCAGTCGTTAATGCGCATCGCTGAGAAAGACAACAAGCCATTCTTCGCGATCTCTTCCGCGACCGGTGAAGGTGTTCGCGAGCTCGTGAACGCGGTGGCGGCGAAGTTGGAAGAGTTGAGTGCAGAGCGCAACCGCAGCGAAACGGTGGAGCTGGCTTTGTAAAAGATGTGCGCGCAGCGGCGGATAGCATTGTATGGCGGGACATTCGATCCGGTTCATGTAGGCCATGTGGAAATCGCGCGCAAGGTTTCGCAGTTATTTGAGATTGAGAAAGTACTTTTTATTCCGGCGCAGCTGGCGCCGCACAAGGTTGGGCGCGATGTAACAGAGCCGATACATCGTTTTGCGATGCTCGCGTTGGCGACGCAGAACGATCTGCAGTTGTTGATCTCGAGCTTTGAGCTCGACGCTCCGGATCGACGTTACACAGTTGATACAGTCGCGCACTTTCAGCGTGCGCTGGGTGATTCGACCGAGCTCTTTTTCATCATGGGCGCTGATTCCTGGGCTGAGATAACGACGTGGCGCGAGTGGGAGCGTTTGTTGACGATGATTAACTTCATCGTCGTCACCAGGCCCGGATATGAGCCTGGCACCGCCCACGCGTCGAACATCTTCTTTACTGATGTGGTGATGAATGATGCTTCGGCAACGAACATCAGACGACTCGCACGCGAAGGGCGCTTCGACGAGTTGACCGATCTTTTACCCGGACCGGTGCTTGAGTACATAAAGAAGTACGAGATTTATCGAGAACTGAATGAAGCAAAACTCAACAGTTAAAGAACAGTCGTTGAACCCGCAACCAAATGTGCGGCCGACCGCTCAAGCTGCGTCCACTGAAGGCCTCGATGAGCGCGTGCTGGCTGCGCTTCACGCTGCAAGCGAGAAGAAAGCGTTAGAGCCGGTCGTTCTGGACTTACGCGAAATCGCCAGCTTCACCGACTACTTCGTGATCGTCAGTGGCGCCAACGAACGGCAGGTGCAGGCAATTTCAGACGAGATCTACGAGACTTTGAAGAAGTCGGGCCATGCGGCGGCGCGTGTTGAGGGTTACAAGACGGCTGAATGGATTCTTTTGGACTACGGCGATTTCGTAGTGCACGTGTTTGAGCAGAAGGCGAGAAAGTTCTACGACCTCGAACGTCTCTGGCGCGAATCGAAACGTATCGAGGTGCCGGCAGAGTTCAACTCGGATAGTGCTGGT
>JAICQI010000475.1 GCA_025937955.1 Pyrinomonadaceae bacterium | reverse complement strand
TGCTCCTGGGGCTTGCGCCCCAGGCTCTATTCTGCCACCTGCTTCGCAGGTTCAGCGCACGATAGCCTAACGTGCCTGCTTCGCAGGTTCAGCGCCGATAGCCTAACGTGCCTGCTTCGCAGGTTCAGCGCACGTAGCCTAACGTGCCTGCTTCGCAGGCCGCGTGACGCCGCAGCGCCTGGAATAGTGATTGTTTCTATGTTATCGAGGTTTCTGAACGGTTCTGCGCAAGATCCAGTCGGAAACAGTTTTCAAGACTTCCGGCGACATCGTTTCTTCAATCTGTCCGTATTCAGACGGTAGGCCGGTCTGAGTGGTTTGGAACAGATGATTAAGTTTCGGGAAGGCCTTTAATGTTACGTCCTCGTTTCCGCCTGCCTTGAGGCCGGCTCCAATCAATTCAAGGTTTTCCTTCACCGCGACTTGTAAGTCGAGCTCGCCATTCAATGCGAGCACCGGAACTTTTACGTTCTTCAATACAGGCTGTGGATCGTACGTAATGAAGTAGCGATACCAGGGTGTCTTATACATAGGCATCGATGCTTTTACGGCTCCCGCGGCCGGCTCCAGTAACTTCTTCTGGAGGTCGCCTAATGTCCGATCGTAAGCAGCGATCTCTTCATTGATTCTTTGCTCGATAAGCTTTGCGTCCATCTCGGTCTTGACGATTGCATTAATTCTCTTTGCCAGTGAAAGTGTATGTCTGATGGTATCGACATGAGTTCCCTGAGCTTTTTGGATCAGTTCCGTCTGTGTGTAGATAATGTCCTCGCCGCGTTGACCAGGACCAGCAAGCAGCACGATGAACGACACTTCCTTGCTGCGGGCGGCAGCCATTGGCGCGATCATTCCGCCTTCGCTGTGACCAATGAGACCAATCATCTTTGGATCGATCTCTTTGCGTTGTTTTAGAAAACTGACTCCGGCCAGAACGTCGTCCGCGAAGTTCTCGCTTGTTGCTGATGGCGAACCCATGTCCGTACCACCGATGCCACGATCATCAACTCGCAATACCGCGATGCCGTTTCTGGTCAGATGATCGGCCAGAACCAGGAACGGACGATGGCCTGCGATTGTCTCGTTGCGATCCTGTGAGCCGCTGCCAGTGATCAGCAGCACTGCCGGATAGGGACCACCGCCACGCGGCACAGTTAGCGTGCCCGCAATTTTTATGTTGTCCTTTTCATTTCGATAGCTGACTTCTTCGTCGTGATACGGGTAAGGCTCCTTCGGATCCTGCGGACGATTGAGCTTCGGCGCCTCAGTGATTCGTTTGAAAACCAGTGGAAATGAGTTCGTGCCCTGTTTGAAAGTGCCGGTGATCTCATCGCCTGTTTCGTTTAGCGTTCCCTCGTAGTTCATGTCGAACTTTGCGGCGGAAAAAGTCAGCTTGTTGCCGTCCAGAACAATCGAATCAATAGGCAGGTCATTAGCGCCCTGGTCCAAACTGTCGAACTTCGCTGTGTAGCCGTTTTCCGCTTTTTGAATCTTCAAAACAATTCTTAACTTAGCGCCGCCGGCTTCCAGTGTTCCGAGCCAGTTGCCCTCAATGTTGTGCGTGTGGACTCGAGCGGTAACCACAAGGGTTAATGCGATCGTCAATAGAAGTGCAAATCGTATGACTCTCATCTGTTTTCTCCTTCTTGTCTTATCGACCGCCATCCAGCTTCGAAAGAATTTCGATGAATTCCTGCAGCCGGTGAAAGTTAAGAATTATCAACGTGGGTACGACGATCAGAACGATTGTGCCAAGCACTACACCGGTTTTGGCCCATACGCGATGTTGCGTAAGTTGCGGTGCGGGTTGTGAGCGGAGTGCCAGCCAACCGAAGATAATTGCCAGAATGGGTTTTTCGAGACCCAGTAAATTAACAAAACTAAAGATACCGAGTATCAGCGAGGCCGTTGCAAAGGCATACTTTTGGCCCACTATCAGGGATTCCCGCGTTTGATTTTCCACCATGATTTATCTCTCCAGCACCAGTTCGGTATTTATCCTGAACGGGTTTTCTTTAATGAGAACGAATAGCAAGACAACAATAACCAGCGGCACGAGTTTAATAGCCATGCCCGGATCGCGCGCTGGAAGCATTTCCAGCAGTTTATAAATGATCAGAAGCAGACCGATCAGAGCAAAGGGGTGCCAACCAACGACCGGGCGAGCGCGTTTGGCAATTCTGTTTTCGATCGCCGGCCAAAGGTCCACGCGCGGCTCCGTCAGAGTGTGACCAGCGAGCATCTGATCGAGTGCTTGCAATTGCTCGAGCTCGTGATGACAGTTGGCGCAGCCTGCAACGTGCGTAGCTAACAGATCCTTTGAGAACGCCGGCTCTTCACCATCTGCCGCCGCCATTTGTGCCATCAGCACGTCTTCACAACTTGGTTCCTTCATGAAATTCAAACCTCATCAGTTTGCGCTGTAACCGCTGTCGAGCATTAAATAGCCGGCTCATCACTGTTCCCCGCGGAATTTGCAGGTGCGTGGCTAATTCGTCATACGAGAGCCCGCTGAAATATTTCAAGGAGACGATTTCGCGTTCCTCAGGCGTGAGCGAATGCAATGCCTTTTCGAGCGCCCATCGCGTATCGTCAACCGTTCCTGGCTGCGAGGCCAGAAGTTGAACGTCGTCAAGGTTCTCCGTGGGCCGGCGTTTTGCAGTCAGCTTGTAACAACGGTTCCGAAGCAAAACGTAGAACCACTGGTAAAACGTCCGCGACGTGTCAAACCTGCCGATTGCCTGGAAAGCGTCGATAAAAGCTTCCTGAACCGCGTCCTCGGCATCATCACGATCGAACAGAATGGCGACAGCATGACCGACCGCACGTTTCTGATAGCGCTCGACCAGGTGCCGAAACGCTTCCCGGTCACCTTGCTGACATCTTTTAATCGCCTCGGCATCATCCATCGTCGCCTCACACTATAGGTATCCGCCAGGTCGGAGAATTATTCAGAATATTTTTTTGGGCCCGGATTCCCCGGAAATCGAAGGACTTTGCTTGCCGCTGGATATCGATCTTCTACTCGAGACTCTGAAAGACATACCTCGCACTAACTAACTCACCTACGACAAAATAGGCTATTCATTCTTAGGAAAGAAGTGTAGTGTCTATCGGCTCTTGCCTAATGGAATGAAGAAAATCCATCTGATATTCGGAGTATTTGTCGTGTTGGCGTTCCTGCTGACGGGCCAGTACATGGATAAAGTGTACAACCACATGGTTGGTGTGCCTGATGCGCAGCGACTACTCTTCCGCACCAGGCATATCTTCATATTGTTGGCCGGTCTGCTCAATCTCGCGATCGGGGCGTACTTCACGTATCGAATTGAAAGCTGGCGGCGAACAATCCAACTGCTCGGATCGTTACTCGTATTCGCGGCTTCATGCTTGTTTCTGGTTGCATTCTTCTACGAACCCCACCTGAGTGATCTGCACACGCCGCTCAGTCATTGGGGAACGTACACGATCGCTGCCGGTGCGCTATTGCATGTTCTTAGCGGCATGCGGCAGAAAGTAGTTTGAGGAGTTGCTATGACGATCCGATCACTCTTCCTGATTTTTTTGATGACCGTATTCCTTCAGACTGCCGCAGCTCAGACTAAGTCGGGCGGTGGAAACACGCTCAGCGGAACGTCGTGGCAATTGGTTAAGTTTCAGGGACCCGACGAGAGGACCTTCGCGCCGGATGACAAATCAAAGTACACGATCACGTTCGGAAGCACCGGCCGGGTCACAGTGCGAGTAGATTGCAATCGCGGCAGCAGCACCTGGAAAATCGCTAAGGGTGAACTACAGTTTGGTTCCTGGTCGAGGACAAATGCGAAGTGTGGATCAGGATCGCTTCACGACCAGATTGTCACAGAAGGTGCAGCAGTGCGAAACTTCGTCGTCAAAGACGGACACCTGTTCTTATCGGGAATGGAAGGCGGCGGGTATTTACGAACTGGAACCGATACCTACAAGGAGACGATAACCTGAACTCTTCTGAAAGCCAGCACTCCGGATATGAGATTGCCGGTCTCTGCTTTTTACTAATGGCTCTTAGTCTTCAATTGTTCTTTTCGGTACGACGGGAAACTCAGACGTGGGACGAGGCGAATCACATCTTTTGCGGATATCGCACCTGGACTCATAGTGATTTTGGCCTCAATCCCGAACATCCTCCGCTCGTAAAACTGCTTACGACTGCACCTTTGTTATCGTCGCAGTGGAAGACTCCTGTTCTTGAAGAACGTTTCTTCAAAGAAGACGCCTTTCTTCGAGGCAAGGAATTCCTCTATCAGAATGATCCGGAAAAGATTCTCGCGCGTACACGCACGGCCGCGGCCGTTCTCGCACTGCTCACTGCGTTAGTGGTTTTCTTTGCAACGAGGGAGATGTTTGGCCGCGGTGCTGCTTTCATTGCTCTCACTCTGCTGACTTTCGATCCGAATCTCCTGGCACACGGACCCCTCGTAACAACCGACGTTGGCTTCGCCTGCTTCATGCTTCTCAGCGTTTACATGTTCTATCGTTTCGTGAAGTCTCCGTCTGCTTTGCGGCTGTTCATGGTGGGAGCATCGGTCGGACTTGCACTGGCGGTCAAACACACGGGTGTACTCATCCTGCCGATTCTGTTCTTACTCGCACTTTGCGAGATCGTCGTTTACAGGGTTGGGATCAATCGCGCTCTCAAGACCTTAGGCTCGTTAGTGCTCATCGCGCTGATCGGTTGGGTGGTCTTATGGTCGTTTTACAAGTTTCGCTACGACGCACGACCCGAGGGTCTGCAGTTGAACCCGCCGTTGGCGGAGTATGTCAAAGGATTGGAACCTCACGAAGCGTGGCCAATCTCGATAATGGCCCGAATGCGTGCTCTTCCTGAGTCGTATCTCTATGGGATGGCCGATATAAAGCTGACTGCGAATTACTATACGAGCTATGTGCTGGGAAGAGTGTATGCACACAGCGTTTGGTTCTACTTCCCGGTTACATTTCTGATCAAATCAACTGTCGGCGTGCTGGCGCTATTTCTTTTAAGTCTCGCAGTCGTGGTCACTCGTTGTCTGAGTCGTGGGCGCGAGATCTTGTTTCTGCTGGTTCCGTCGGTCGTCTACTTAACAGTTGCACTGACTACTGGAATGAATA
>JAICQI010000689.1 GCA_025937955.1 Pyrinomonadaceae bacterium | reverse complement strand
CGGCGTCGCAAGCTGATGATGACGCCGAAAGCGCCCATGTTCATCAAGGTGTAGACAAACAAATAAACGATCAAGCCGATGTCGCCGTAAAGATTGCCGGCGACGAGCGCGAGCAGCAGATAGCCCGCGTTTGAGATCGAAGAATAAGCGAGCAGACGTTTGGAGTTTTCCTGGGTTACGGCGGCCCAGTTGCCGACCATGATGGTGATGGCGGCGACCAGCCCCAGCAGCGGCGCCCAATCAGCGCGCATCGGAGCGAGCGCGTCGCTGAAGATACGCGCATACAACGCGAAGCTCGCGGCCTTGGAGCCGGTGGAAAGAAATGCGGTGACTGAGGTGGGCGCGCCTTCGTAAACATCCGGCGCCCACATGTGAAACGGCACCGCCGCGACTTTGAAGAAGAGACCGGCGCCCAACGCGATCATTCCGAGCAGCATAAACGGTCGCAGACCGGCGAGCATCCTCTGCTGCTCGCTGGCAGTTCCGTCTTGTATAGCCTGCAGGGCAAGTTGAACATTGGGAATGTGCTGCGAGAGTTTGTTTGCGATCTCGCCGATGTTAGTCGAGCCCGCGATGCCATAAATCAACGACATGCCGTAAAGCAGTATGCCCGATGAAAACGCGCCGAGCAGGAAGTACTTCATGGCAGCCTCATTCGACTTCTTCTCGCGCTTTGTAAACGCAACCAGCACGTAGAACGTCAGCGCCATCAGCTCGAGACTGATGTAAAGCGAGATCAGATCGTAGCCGCAGCCAATAAACATCATGCCGACAGTAGCGAAGAGTATCAGCGCGTAGTACTCACCGTGCTGCTCGCCTTCGATATCGAGAAAGCGAGTCGATATTCCGATCGCGAGCGCTGCGGAGATGAGAAAAATGCCTTTGAAAAGAAGTGCGAAGCCGTCGATTCGCACCATGCCGTAGAAGCCGGTGAATGGTAGCGAGCTGCCCATGAACCACCACTGCGCCGCCAGTGAGATGAAAGCGAGCGCCACGCCGACGAGAGCGAAGTACGCGGTGAGCTTGCTCTTGCGGTAAGGCAATATCACTTCCATTACCAGCGCCACGCACGCGCAAGCAGTCAGGATCAACTCGGGCGCGATCAATTGCAGATCCGAGGCGCTAATGATTGAGGTCGTGTTGGCTTGCAGCAGGAACATTTGGTTAATTGTTTTTGTGCTTTTTGTGCCTTTTTGTGGCTATCTTTCTGCTGTTTCAGTTTGTTGCGGCGGCGGGGTCTGTTGTCCCGGTATCACGTAATCCGGTCGCACCTGTCTCACCACTGCATTCACCGGCTGTTGTATGTATTCGAGAACCGGCTTCGGATAGACACCGATCCACAACGCTAGAATCATCAGCGGCGCCATGTAAACCCACTCGCGCTTGTTTAGATCCGTCAAGCGCTCGTTCTTCGGATTATCAATCGTTCCGAAAAACATTCGCTGGTACAGCCACAGGAAGTAACCGGCATTGAGGATGATTCCCAGCGCCGCCCACGCCGCCCAGTAAGGATTCGCCTCAAACGCCCCGCGCAGCGCTAAAAACTCCGAAATGAACACCGCCAGCAAAGGTAGTCCAATCGCAGTCATGACCATGCCGAGAAAGATCGCCGCATAGCCCGGCATCACGTGTGACAATCCGCCAAACTCAGCCACGTTGCGCGTGTGTCGCCGCTCGTAAATGATTCCGACAAGCAGAAAGAGCGCGCCCGAGTAGATGCCGTGATTGATCATCTGCAGCACGCCGCCGTTGACGCCGTTTGGATTGAGCGAAAACAGCCCGAGCATCACCATTCCCATCGACGACACAGACGAGTAAGCAACCAGCTTCTTCACGTCGCCGTCTCTTTTGACGACGAAGTACATCGCCGCCAACGCACCGTAGATGATGCTCACGATCGCAAGGAAGACGACAACGCTGCGCACGCCGAAAGTTCCGAAGCTGCTCTGATCTTTTGAAGCCCAGGGAAACATCGGCAGGTTGAAGCGGTAGAAACCATAAGTTCCGAGTTTCAGCAGGATGCCGGCAAGAATCACCGAGCCTGCCGTGGGCGCTTCGACGTGAGCGTCCGGCAGCCAGGTGTGAAACGGAAACATCGGCACTTTGATCGCAAACCCGAGCGCAAACGCGCCGAAGAGAAGTATTTGCAACGTGCCTGTCGGCAAGACGCTTCCCATTGCCTGCATGTACAGGATGTTGAATGTGCCGGTTGCGCCTCCGGGGTAGCTTTTTGCTGCCTCGAGCGTGCTGGCAACAAGGTCCATCGCTTGCTGATTTCCGGCCGCCAGGCGAATCGCTTCCTGCGAGATCCTGCTGACCAGCGCAGTGTCCTGCGTCAGGAAGTACATCTTCAAAACGCCGAGCAGCATCACCACCGATCCGACAAGCGTATAAAGAAAGAACTTGATCGCTGCGTAAAGACGATTCTCGCCGCCCCAGATGCCAATCAGGAAGTACATCGGCACGAGGGAAACTTCGAAGAACAGGTAAAACAGAAACAGGTCCATCGACGCAAACACGCCGAGCACCGCCGTCTGCAAGAGCAGCAACAGCACGTAGTACTCTTTCTCTCTTTTCTGGATGTAGTCCCATGAAGACAATGCCGCTATCGCGCCCAGCAGCGTCGTCAAAACGATCAGCAGCACAGACACGCCGTCAACACCCATCTGGTAGCGCGCGCCGATGACCGGGATCCATTGATGATCTTCGAGAAACTGCATGCCGCCCATGCCGCGGTTGTACTTCAACAGCCAGAGCGAGACGATGAAGTCGAGGGCAAACCACGCAGTGGCAAATCTCTTGATCAGGGTCGACTGGTCCTTCTTCATGAACGCAAGAATGAGGATTGCGCCCAGGGCCGGCAGCCAGGTGATGATGGAGAGAATGTGCAAGTTGTTCATAAATTCGATCCGGGGACTACTTATTAAAGGCTGAAATAATGTCGCGCGCGAAGAAGATTGCCACGGCAACCATCAATCCCAACACCATGACGAGCGCGTAATTCTGCGTGAATCCGGTTTGCGCAGCGCGCAACAGCGGCGACATCAGACGCGCGATGAAAGCTGCGACCATGTTGACGATGCCGTCGACGAAGTACTTGTCGACGCCGCCGACGATGCGACTAAACAGCCGGCTCAACGACGCCAGTCCGTTCACGATGCCGTCAACAATTTTCGAGTCAAATGTGTAAATCGCGCGCGCCGCGTCCATCGTTCGTCGCGTGATGGTCAGGCCGTAGAGTTCGTCGACCCAGTATTTGTTGTAGCTGGCGAGATACAGCGGGCGCAGTCGTTGGGCCCAGATGCCGGCTAACTGTGGCCGCCACACGTAGAACAGACCACCGAGCAACATGCCGATACCGGCGACGACCAGCGAAATGATGATAAAGATCCACTCGGTCGCGAGATGGCTGTGCGTCACGTTTTCAACTGCATGGGCCAGGTTGAAGCCGGTGTGGACGTAGGGAGCCTCGACAAACTCTCCATGACCTTCAGCGACTGGTTCAGCGTGCGCGGTTACTGTGGCGGGAGTCTCATGTCCGCCTTCTGCCGTATTGAACTCGCGCGTCAGAGGATTCCAGATGATGGGGTTGAGCCAGTTGACGATGTGCAACCGGCCGCCCGGATGCTCGCTTCCCGTAAGTGGCTTGAAAGCAGGTCCAATACCGACAAATCCG
>JAICQI010000008.1 GCA_025937955.1 Pyrinomonadaceae bacterium | reverse complement strand
GTTGCCTCGGCATGCGCTGTGTTTGGACTGTAGATACCAAGCACATCGGCATCGCGAACCCCGCGCCAGGCTTCCAGATGAAACTTGGTCACGAATCCGCTGCCGATGAATCCTATTCCCAGCTTGCTGCCTGTCATATGCTCTAGAATTTCACTTTCTCGAGATAACGAAGACTCTGGGGGATTTGCTCAACAGACGTCGGCGACTCGTCTTCGATGAAGTACCACTTGACGCCTGCTTTCTTTGCGGCGCGAAACACGGCGGGCCAGTCGATGATTCCCTGGCCAAGCACTACATTGTTGGTCACGTCCGAGTGTCCGGTAAACCCGCGCGGTGTGCCTTGCCTCATATCTTTGACGTGCATTAGCTCAAAGCGTTTTCCATATTTTTCAAGCAACTTCACCGGATCCTGTCCGGGGTGAACAATCCAAAACACGTCCATCTCAATGCGCACGTACTCAGGTTTTGTTTCGGCCATTAGTAAGTCGAACAACGTACCGTCACGGTAAAACAGGAATTCATAGCCGTGGGTGTGGTAGAAAAACTTGATTCCATGTTTCGCAAGAGCTTCGCCGGCGCGGTTGAAGACCGCTGCTGCCTCGCGGCAAGTCTTTTCGTCAAAAGAATCGTTGTGCGGAATCCACGCGCAACCGGCATACTCCAGGCCTAGCAACTTTGCCTCGCGAGCAACGTCCTCAATATGGTCGCGGCACTGTTCATATGAAAAATGCGCGCTAACAGCTTTTAGCCCGCGCGCGTCAAGTTGTTCTTTGAACTTCTCAGTAGCAACGCCGTAAGTTCCGGCTAACTCAACATTACTGATACCAAAAGCACGCACCTGGTCCAGGGTCGCGGCAACATCTTTCTTAAATTGATCGCGCAGACTGTAAAGCTGAAGCCCTATTGGCCCTTTGAAAGTTTCCGGAGTGACGGTGTCAAATTTTGTGAAACAGGTTAGCGCTACGCAGCCGAGTAGAAGAGATATAAACAGGAAGTTAGGTCTCATGTTCTGGCAATGCCAAGCAATGGTAATTGGCTGTAATCATACGCTGATTTAAGTCTAGTTTGTCATCCCACGTGATTTGTTCGACCGATCCGAGGCCTTCACTTTCTTGATAGCCGCGCCTGCAATTGCGGCAAGTACGCGCACGCGGTTTGTGCCTGGATTTAGATCTCTTGCCAATTGAACTGCGGTTTCATCATCTACTTGCGACAACTTGACGAGTGTCTCGATAAGATTGGAACTCGAGAGCAACTCCGTTCCACCATACCAAACAGGATTTTGGTCGTCACAACTAAGATCCACTCGCCTCGAAATGGATAGCTGATCGATGCCAGGCTGACGGCTCTGGTTCAGAGCACGAATAGCTTCTTTCAATACTCTCACAGGTTCGATCGTATCTATCTTGGAAAACTTATCGGCTATAGCGATCAGAAGGCCGGCGCGAACCGCGGGTTCTTCGACATGTTCAGCCAGCTTGGAGGCATTGGATAGTAATTCGTAGGCGCGCTCGCGTTCATTCTGATTCAGGGAAATTTCTGCAAGCAATATATATAGCAACGTCCGGTGTTCATACGATGCAACGCGATCGGCGTAGTGAATAGCCTCACTGGCATTCGGGTCCGTTTTGGATGCCATAAAGGCCAAGGCTCTGTCGAAATTAACAAACTGAATCAAATTTGCATTCATCTTCAGGTTGTAAATTTTATCTGCGATCGCAACCGCTCTCTGGAAATCCTTTTCATGGGCCAACTTTAATGCAACGCGAGCATACGTAGTGTCCCTTTCGCAGCTAGTCCTCGCCCTTTCCGCACGTTCAATCATCTCAGCGGTTTCAGAGATAGAACTCTGTTCGAGTTTTGGATCACTCCCGGACGGGCGACGTGATGAAAATATCTCACGAGCCTTATTTAGAATCTCGTTGCGCCTCGTCGGGCTGATAGCTGCGGTTGAGAGCTGTTCCATGTCGGCCCAACGTGCTCTGAGATCGAGCCGGTATCGTTCAGCTTCCGGCTTCAGATATATAAGAGTGAAAAACACCAGGCTATTAAGACTTTCTCGCCTTTCAAAAGGAGCCTGCGTCGCCAGTTCCAAGGTGGCCGCCATAGCCTGGCTGGCAGTTTCCAGGAATCTGTTTGCCAGCTCGCGATTGGGAGTAAGAGTAGGGCTACTGACACCAAACACTCCCGTGAATTGTGCCGGGTTCGATGATCCCCCAAATGCCTCGACATACCCAAACGGATAGCCGGCCAGCCACAGTAACTGATGGAGGCTTCTTGAGTTTGGGTGGTTAAGATAAGCAAGGTAAACCCGATCGGCAGCGGCCGAATCCTTCTTATTAAGTTCGAAGATTAACCAGGCTACGTCGAAAGATACGCCAGCCGAAACGCTCGATAATGCAACTGTCTCTGCGGCAGCTGTGTCAACCTTTAATAGATCGAGGGAAGTCTTTGTGAGTTGAGTATTGGATGCTTTGTCTTTCTTGGTTAAGACTTCCTTCACAAGGTTTCGCGCAAGCTGACCATTGCGTTTGGCAGCAGAAGCAATCACTCGACGAACGGCCAAGTCACGACTTACTTCCGTCTCACTCGATAATGCCAATTCCAGGGCTACAAAGAAGAGTTTTGTCGAGTCGCCAGGTGAGATCTCCCAGTATGCATCGGCAACGGCAGCCAATGCCTCGGAGCGTGTATTTTGATCTGATAGCGTACGGGCCTCCAACGCTAATTGATCAAGAAAGTATTTCCAACGCAGTTCTTCTTTACTCGATCGCTGATCTGTAGGACGTTGGGCAAAGGCTTCCAGGCAAACATGAGAGAATCCGAACGTAATTGAAATAAGGATCAAAGCAGTCCACCATTTACATCTCTTTGACGGCATCATCTTCAAAGCAGATTTCCGATTTAACAAGAAAATTCGAATCACGCTCTACTCCCCCGAATCTTCGGCGCTCATGAGGTCGGTTTACTAGCGGCCCGCAAGAGTTTAGCCCACTCGCGAGCCGCTTATGCCATCTTCCTTGAAGTTATTCTATGTCCCCATTCACGAATCACCGCCGCTCGGTTGATCACCGCTACCGCACTTGCCATCTGGTCCCTTGGTCGCGCAGGTAATGTCCCCTCCGCCGGTGCAATTAATCTTACAACCGTTCACTGAGCCTGGGCCATCGCACCCTGCTGCACCACAACAGCTCGTTAACGATTGACAATGTAGGCCACTCGCGATGCCGTTCTTCTCTACTGCCACTGAGAACAGAGAAACAAAAAGCAGCGCCAGGGCCAGGATAATCAAGTTGATTCTCTTCATCGCCGTACTCCTTTCAGTTTTAACTTAGACTCACCTCAGAAACTGAGGCCGCAAACGATGTATCGATTACGCCGATAGAAAAAATGACGCTGTCGCCGCTGATGCGCACGTCAAATCCAAATATATCCACGGCCGGAGCGAGATCGGAGACTTTAAACTGCGCAAGTACCTTCCCGTTAGTATCAACTTCCCAGATTTCGGGTTGTGGAAGGTTGAGGCAGAGAAAGATTCTCTTTCCATAAGTTCGGATCCCCGCGATGTACCTTGGCAGGAAGACTCGACCGGGGGTGGGGGCCTGCGTTACGCCAGTGACTTTAAGTTCAGCGGAAAGCGGACGAAAGACAGGGTGGTTAACTTCAAAACTTGTCAGTAGCTTGCCTGAGTCGAAGCTATAAACTTCTACCAGAGGCCGATGCTTAAAGGCTGCGAACAGCAGCCGATCGGAGAGTGCAAGGAATGCCTGATCCTCAAGACCGTTGTTACCCGGAACTGCGAGTC
This sequence comes from Pyrinomonadaceae bacterium, assembly GCA_025937955.1. Lineage (GTDB taxonomy): Bacteria > Acidobacteriota > Blastocatellia > Pyrinomonadales > Pyrinomonadaceae > PSRF01. Next base: position 18,740 of record JAICQI010000008.1, on the reverse strand, counting down.
GCGTCCCGAACGCTTTCAGGCGTCTACCATGATTGTCAAGCTCGACGATTAAGGGATCCTGCGCTGCGGCATTTCTAACTAATGTATTGAGTAGAAAAGTCTGGTCCTTAGTAATAGCGAAATTAAAAATTCCTAAGTACGGTCGTATTAATCTTTCGAATTCTCCTTTGGGAGAGAATATTTTGATTCCCTCGTTGTCTGAGATAACGACCTTCCCGGCCCAATACTGAATCGAGTTCGGAAACGTTAGCACGTGTGCGTTTTTAGCTAATATTGTCTGAATTTCGTTTGAACCCACTGACAACCGGTGAATTGTGTGGCCAATGTTGTCAGAGACGTAGAGATCGCCGGTATCCGAATACGTAAGTGCCACCGGAACGGTGAACTCGCCGCCGTTTCCTTTTGCTACTGACCGCTTTACCGCCAGGATTAATGGTTCAGATGAGGAGGATCTTTGTAACTTGTCTTTGAGAGCAGCTTCTGGAAACTTCGAAAACGAATTAGGCGCATTGATGCGAACCTCACTTGTCCTCGAGCAACTCAATAAGAAAGGACCGGCAATTATTAAAGCAATAATGTGTCTTCCCTTGTACCGTCTTACCGTTCTCATAGTCCTGACAGTTTCTGTTCAACTTCGGACATTCCTAATGCAGCTGACAATGCACCGCGGTTTACCAGAAGCACCGTTCCATTGATTTGATTCTCACCATAGATTTCGATTAAAGAAGACCACTTTTCAGCCAGTGGGCCATCCATCGTTTCGACATGAAGATTGTGCTTAATCTGGAGATTGGCTTTGAAATTCTCTATGTCGGAGCCTGTGTAATTTGCCGGAAGAAGCAACAGAAAAGCGATGTCTTTGCGCCGTTCTGAATACTGATTCACTAATCTAACCATCTCGCCTGAGGGGCAATTCGTAGAAACCGACGAGAAAAGGGCTATCACAGCTTTTGTAGAGTTGGTACGAGTTTGTCCTCGCACCGACCTGAGGTGGCCGGTTGTTAAGGAGTTTAGAGTGTCGACCAACGCAAATGGGAGTTGCGGCAAGTCTTGCTTTGCAAGTCGATTTAGGCGAGGAATTAAATCTTCGACGTAATAATCGTGATACTTCAAGGAGCCTTCAGTATCGAAAACGAATCGCCTTTCACAACAATCCGGCACCCCGAAGAGTTTTTTCAATCCATCGTAGTCGTGCTGAACAATTGATACATTGTCCGTAAGTGACGACAAATAAGACCGCAGAGCTTGCGAATTGGGCGTTACCAGGATAAATGACACCTCTGCTGGCTTATATGCAGAGATGGTCTTCTGAGTGACGTCTACTTGATTGGTAACGTCGGGATTCACAAACAAGACGGCCGTGACATGTCCAATCAGATTACTCAAACTAATCCGCTTGCCTGTGTCATCCTGGAGTTCGTTCGCAAACACTGACTGGAGGTTTTGAGGAGTTGTCGGTCGTTCGACGATTACGCTAATTCGGCGTACACCTAAATACACGATGAGCGTCAGGTTGGCGAGGACCAAAGCAGCAATGACTAAGAGCTTCCGCATTGCACGCGACCCGTACCTTGGTTTCGGGTAGTGAAGGGTTGGAGAGGCCCTCTTACGTTACGTCTTCAATTCTGAATGAGCTGCTTAAGATTATGAGAATCGTCCAATTGAGGCTTAACCGGTGTGAGCCGCACGTGAACGAGAACTGCAAGCAGCGGCCACTCTATAAGACACTCATACGTTTTGTCAATGCGGCGAATTGCCTCGTCAAGCCACTGAAGCAACTCCGCACTTTCTATAGCTATTGAGTGCTGCGCAGGCGAGCAGAAGAGAAACAAGCACGAATGTTCTGGCAGTTAAAACACTAAGTCGAGCCGCTTCCTGCATTGCTGTATCGACTCCACTTTGGAAAGACCCCGGCAACTGCTCCTGGAAAGACACGACGTATTCTCGATGTCGCCACGCGACTCCGGCTGGATCAAGATTGTGCCGCGCGTGGAGAGAATGATCGCGTGGAAGCCGGATGGGGTCCAATCGAAGCGAGTTATCGCTGTGGGGTCGTCAATGCCTTGTCCGCGATAAGTCTTTATTTCCGGGTAGCGATCCGCCAGTGATTTTTCCATGATTGGCGTCTCCAATGTTGAATCGTATGAACCGGCATCGGGCGTCGGCAGGTCCAGCGTGGTGATTTCGTTTTTCTTGAACCAAGAGATTCTTGTGGCGCTCGACGAAGAATCGTCTGGAGCAATTCCACGTTAAGCTTTAGTGAACGATGAGATCGGGGTTCCTGCTGGTTCCGCGCTGCAGCATTTAAAGGCGTTTTCGGATCGACGTCCTGCCAGGGTCGAGAAAGCAAGGTGACTTGAGCTGGTTGGGACTCCGCACGGGAGACCGAACTGTTGTTGGAAATCACTTCATTTCCAATCAACGATATAACTAATAGAGCAGCAACAATCAGGATGTAGGTGAGTCTCATAACAGCACGAAGCTGCCGACTGTAGTTCACGCCGGAGCAGGTAACCAATGTAGTAATACGTTTCGTGCGCCAGTAGACCAAGCTGGCTGCGCAGGCCATGATACCTCGTGCTCGGTGTCGGCGACGGGTGAGCTACGAGGCCTACGTCCCGTGCCATTGTCATAGCTCTTTTCATGTGCAAAGGATCGCTCACGATCAGCACCGTGCGTATTCCGTGAGCGTCTGTGAGTTGTTTCGCATTCAGAATGTTTTCATACGGCTCGTATTTGTAGGCGCCTTGTACCGATTGTATTCGTAGACGCCTCGTACGCGTTTACGAGACGGCCGAACTGGCGAGGATCACTCGTCGTCGAAAGTTCCTGTACCGCCGGTTCCGAGGGGAGTTGTGAGCGGGACTATCCAGCGGGTGGGTAATAGGCTTACTTGTTCTTTGGTGAGATCGACGTTGGGGTCGATGAGCAGTTGCGGCTGGCGGCCGTTGAGAGAGACCATTACGTGGCCTCGGACTTCGACGTTCTCGTAACCTTCGCGGCGCTTCTCTTCGGCAAGAAAATGACTGAAGTGTACGAGCAGGTCCGGCTTCGTAATTACCTTCATCACCTGATGTGATTTCAGGTAATCTTCCGGGTTGATGGTCCAGGTTTGGCCGCTTTCCGGATGTGTGACGGTAAAGACTGCCTCGCCACTCTTTGTGCGTAGCTTCATATGCCACGCGAAATTATGTCCTTCTTCGGTCCAACTTACGTTGCCCGGATATAAGTAATGGCGCAGCGGAAAGATAAGCTGGAAAGCAAGGTAGGCGGCTAATAGTCCAACAACTAATCTTTGCGGAGTGAAGCTTGTTTCATGCGCACGCTTCGCGTCGAGAAACTCCTCACCGGGCGACATAAATGCTCTAGCGTAACGTCGCAGCAGCTCAGGCGGAAAGTAAATCAAGAGCGCGCCCAGCATCAACCACGGAAAGATACCGATCTCGAATATCACGGAGTTGATGAGATTGAATAAAACTGCCGCTGCAAATGCGAAGAGCCGCGTGCGTCGCCACAGGAGCAGCGGCACCACAAGCAGATCGAGCATCAAGCCGCCGATCACGAAACTGTAAACTACCCACTCGGCCTTGAAAAAGGCGCCAATCTCCGGCACTGCGCTAAAGGGACGTAACCATGTGCGCATTGGCTCGCCACCAGGTATCCAATCGCTGTTGAGTTTGGCAAGCCCACCGTAGAAGTATGGTATGCCGACTTGTGCTCGTAGCAGCCATAACGTCCACGCTGGAACTACGTCTGAGCGGATTTTCCGGCGCAGCAACGCATCAATGGAAAAACCACGTTCTGCCGGAAGGAAGCACATCAGAAAACTGATCAGGCAGACCAGATAGAAGTGATTCATGTAACGCGTTTGGTCCAGCAGAAAAACGTAGGTGAAAGCAAGAAAAAGGACCGGCGCGGCAAGGCGGTAAAGGAAGCCGACCATCACACAAGCAGCGGCCAAACCGAGCACAAAGAAGTGAATGTACATCCCGCGCCCCGGCCAGGGCTTCACCCAACTGAACCCGTAGTAAGTAAAGTTGACAGCAGGCTCAACGAAGTAACGAGCGATCCAGCCGTGAGTGAAGTAGCGATAAACTTCCCACAGCAGGATGCCGCCGAAGAGGATGCGAAAGAAGACCAGGAATGAAATATCGACCGGTTCGAAGAGAGCTGCACACAGCCGTTGCAATGAATTTGCTTTGACGTCGCTGGAATCCACAACCCACCCGCTATCGCCGGTGGTACTGACTTCAGCCGATAGTGATTCACGAACTTGAGGCAAAGCGTTACTCGGATCTCAGCGCCACTAGGGGATCGACTCTCGTTGCGCGACGCGCCGGGATGTAACAGGCTACAAGGGCCACTACAACCAGGGCAACACCAGTTATCGCGAGGATCAGCGGATCGCGTGTCGGCAATGAAGGTATGTAGGCAATCAATAGCCTCGATACGCCGTACGCACCCGCCACACCCAACAACGCTCCTGTCAGCACCACCACCGCGCCCTTGCCCAACACGAGCCACAGAACGTCGCGCGTCTGCGCTCCGAGCGCCATGCGAATTCCGAGCTCGCCCGTACGTTGCACGACCGTGTAAGAGATAACGCCGTAAATCCCAATCGCCGCCAACAACACACCAACTGTTGCAAACGCCCCGAGCAGGCTTCCCACCAACGACAAGTAGCCCAGGCCCTGCTCGACCGCATTTCGTGCCGTGCGAATCCGGTAAACTGGTAGAGAGGGATCCAGCCCGGCAATCGAGCTACGCACACTGTTACCGATCGCTTCCGCACTCGAAGAAGTCCGCATGATAATCATGAAGTAGCTCGGAGCAGCTTGTGTAACAGGCACAAACGCTTCGTAGCGTGTGTATGGCTCTCCGAGCTCACCGGGAAAGGCAAGGTCGTTAACTATGCCGACGATTTCGTAATAATCCTTCTTTGGACCAGTACCACTGATTCGTTTTCCAACCGGATTCTCGTTGGGCCAGAAAGTGCGCGCCGCAGTTTCATTGATGATGACGACGTTCGGATGATCTTTCGTATCCGCTGCGTTGAAAGTACGCCCTTGTCGCAAGCGGGCGCCGAGGGTCTCGAAGTAGTTGCTACTTACCGGTTCGAAAAACATTTCCGGATACTTATCCGGCGGAGGCTCAGGTTGGCCCTCAACCAGGAACGAACTGCTGCTGCTATAACCAAAAACCGGATGCGAACCGCCAATCGCAATGCGCTGCACACCGGGCAGCGTGCTGAGGCGATTCTCCAATTCGGTAATAAAAGCGACGCGCTGTTTATCAGTTGCGTACTTCTCGCCGCGAAGATTCATACTCGCCGTCACGAGTCCATCAACTTGCCAGCCCGGATCCGCATTCACGAAGCGGTGCAAGCCGCGCAGAAACAATCCCGCTGCAGCCAACAAAACAAACGCAAACGCTACTTCACCGATGATGAGCGCGTGTCGGAGCCGGTGCTGAGATCGCCCGGCAGTGGACCCGCGCGAGTTCTCTCGCAACGCCAGGTTCACATCCGCCCGCGACGCTAACCATGCGGGAACAGTCCCGAAGAGCACTCCCGTAACGAGTGAGCACAGCAGCGCGAAGCCAAACACTTTGTAATCGAGTTTGACATTCGCTCCCGGCAAGTCGGTGAAGAGACGATTACTGATGAAGCGAACGCCCCAAAGCGCGATAACCAGACTGATAGCTCCGCCGATTAACGCGACAAGGATGCTCTCGGTAAGCGAGTGTCGCAGCAGTCGCACGCGACCCGCACCGAGCGCGGCGCGCACAGCCAACTCGCGCGATCGCGCCGCCGTGCGAACAAGCTGAAGGTTGGCCAGGTTTGCGCATGCGATCAGCAACACCACACCAGCGAGTCCAAAGGTGAACCACATGACAGTTCTGCCGATGTCGTCGGACATAGATCGATGCAGCGGCTCGAGTCGCAGGCTTTCGCCTTCATTCGAAGAATTTTGCTTATGGATATTAGCGGCGAGAGCAATCATGCTTTGCTCCGCCTGTTGAATGGTGACGCCCGGCCTGAGGCGTCCGATTGAAGAGAGAAAGTTGTTGCCGCGGTTTGTTTTTCGCTCGGGAGTAAAGGTGAGCGGCTGCCAGATGTCGATTGGGCCCCAAAGAATTGGATGATCGAAGCTGGGAGGCATCACGCCGACTATCTCGACTGTCTTTCCGTCGAGCTGAATCGTGCTTCCTATGATGTTTGGATCGCTTCCGAAACGGCGCGTCCAAAAACGATCAGTCAGGATGATCACATTGTCCGCGCCAGGCTCAAACTCTTCAGGTTTGAAGACGCGGCCGCGCGCTGGAGCCACTTCAAACATCGGCAAGAAGTCGGCGGTGGCTGCGAGTCCGAGCAGACGTTCCGCCGTTTGTCCTTGTTCCGTCATATTACGGCTGGAAAAATTGTACGCAGCCATCTTTTCAAAAACCGTATTCTGAGCGTGCTGGTCGAAGAAGTTTGCTGCGGAAAACGGCCAGCTTTGAGAGTGCGGGGACGTGCGCCATACCCTTATCAATCGTTCGGACTGAGGATAAGGCAGCGAGCCAAATAAATACGTATTCAGCACACTAAACATGGCGGTATTAACGCCAATGCCCAGTGCCAACGTCAGCGCCGCGACGACGGTAAATCCCTTATTCTTTAGCAGCATGCGCAGGCTATAGCGCACGTCCTGTGACAGACTGGTCATACGTTTTCTCCATCTGCGAATTTTAGCCGCGGATTTACACAGATAAAATCCGGATCTATCCGTGTAATCCGTGCTTAGATATCTTTACTGTCGCAACGCAGAGGTGAGGCGCTGATATTATCATGTAAACTCACGTGGGTCGATCAACATAACTGGAGGACCAACATGACAAGTCAAGACAACAAGCAACTAATGCAACAAGTGTTTGAGGAGCTCGCCCGTGGAAATAGTCCGGCGCTGATCGAGGTGCTGGCCGATGACGTCGAATGGCATGTTACTGGTACGACCAAGTTCTCCAATACGTACCGCGGCAAAGCAGCCCTCATGAATGAGCTTCTGGGACCACTCTTCTCGCAACTGGCAGATAAATTCTTGATGACCGCCGATCGCTTCATCGCCGATGACAACTACGTCGTCGTCGAATGCCGCGGCAAAACAACAACTAATACGGGCCGGCCTTACAACAACAAATACTGCTTCGTCTTTCGAATGGAAGACAGAAAGATCAAGGAAGTGACCGAGTACATGGACACTCAGCTCGTCGTCACGACGTTTGAAAGTTAGTTCTGCATGAACGATAACATCAAAACTTTCCTGTTCGATTGGGACGGCATTTTTAGCCGCAAAAAAGCACAAAAGGCACAAAAGGCACAAATGGGGTTGTGCCTTTGTGCTTGTGTGTAGCTCTCTACTCCGACCACCAACGCCAACTGACATTGTAAGCGTCTGCCAACCGGCGCAAATCATCACGAACTGCCGCCCAGTCACGTTCAGCCTTTTCACTGGCGATGCGTCGGGTCATGAGCCGGTCAAGTTCCGCAGCCCCATCCAAAACAGCCTCGACGTCCGCGCCGACAGACTTATTATCCTTAAAGCGATCGTAGAGCCGTTCTGTCGCGTCCTCGTAATTCTTCAGGATGGCGTTAATATCATCTTCGCGGCTCGTACCATCCAAACGACTTTTGTCGAGCGAGGAGTCGAGGCTCTTGCGAAACCTGCCGGCGTCCTTCTTGAGTTGCGCCATCAGTTTCTTGACTTCCTTATCATTGAGCCGGTGAGGCTCATCCTGGGCTCTCGCGACGACAGAGAAACTCGCCAATAGCATCAGTACAGTGAACACAATCAACATCCGTTTGTTACGCATAATCCTTCACCTCTCCTATAGGTTTGGATTAGCATTAACGAAATTCGTCGTCGCGGTCTTTTCAGTTGTTGCTATTTCCTTCGCAGTTGTGACGTTTTGGTGCTCGGTTTTAGTAGATAGGTTGAAACCTGTCGTCCGAAAATGCGTTTACAGTATCGATAAACCCCGAGCTGAGGTGATGACACATGTACTGCCAGTCGTGTGGTAGCGCTCTTACTCAGAAAACTAACTACTGCAATCGTTGTGGGACGCAACTAGTGCCGGCCAGTGATGTGAAACTTGATAAAACGGCAGCAGAAAAGCGGTTGGATGAGTATTTGGATGGTTTGTTCTGGATCAGTGTTTTTGGCCTTGCGTTCATCATCGGCGGTACCGTCCTGCTGCACAAGACCAACGTTCGCGAGTTAATAGTACTTGGCTATTTCATACTAAGCACCACGATTTTCCTGATTAACTTCGGCTTCAGCCTGTGGGGCGCACTCAGTATCATGCGTAGCTCGAAGGACGGTAAGCTGACAATGCGACCCGGACACGAGACCCGCGAACTTACCCCGCCGAAGATAGAACCACTGCCAATCCCGGTGGGAAGCGTCACAGAGAATACGACACGCTCCTTCGAACCGCGGGGCCAGTAAATTGACTACATCATGAAGCTGACAGCATCGGGGATCAGCACGGCGGCCGGAGAACTATTTAGACGGTTCAAAATAAATAAGTCAGCCTGCACCGCATCCAGCGGCTCAGAGAACAAATAGCCTTGCGCATACTGGCACTTCAATAATCTGAGCTGGTTCAGTTGTTCCTCAGTCTCAACGCCTTCAGCGATGACCTGCATGCCCAGATTACCGGCCAGGGTCACGATCGTTTTCACTATCTGCAAGTTTTCATCAGTCTGATTCATCGTGGAGATGAAGGAGCGATCGATTTTCAAGATATCCAACGGAAAGCGATTTAGATAACTCAGTGAAGAATATCCAGTGCCGAAATCGTCGATGCTCAAAAGCACTCCGAGCGCACGCAGTTTAGCCAGCGTGACCGCAGCAACCTCCGGATTCTCCATCACCACAGTTTCCGTGACCTCCAATTTCAAGTGCCACGGCTTGAGCTGAGATTCCTGCAGCACTTCCTCAATGCGTTCGACCAGATCAGGTTGCGCAAGCTGTTTACCTGAGAGATTCACACTAATGATCAGGTCCCTGTCTGACAACGAACGTTGCTGCCACTTCCGTAACTGCCGGCAAGCCTGGCGCAAGACGTTCAAACCTAACGGCAGAATCAACCCGGTTTCTTCCGCGAGCGAAATGAAGTCGCCGGGTGAGACAAGGCCACGTTCCGGATGATGCCACCTCACCAGCGCCTCGAATCCGTGCAATTCTCCATTAGCTAACCGCACGATTGGCTGGTAATAGACACACAGTTCCTCGTTTTCGATCGCACGACGTAGATCAGTCTCCAACCGCAACAGGGTCACAGCCCGTGTATGCATCGCCGTGTCGAACAGCTCGTAACGAGCCTTACCAATATCCTTCGCGCGATACATGGCGGTGTCTGCATCACGCACAATATCCTCGGCCTCTTTATAGTTCGGTGAGCCGAGGGCGACGCCGATGCTGGCGGTCGTAATCGCTTCATGGTTTGTGAGTTTGAAAGGCGCGGCTATTGTTTGCAAAACCTTTTCGGCAACCTGGATGGCGTCTGAAGGATCCTGCATAGCGTCGAGCAGAATCGCGAACTCATCGCCGCCAAAACGTGCTACCACATCCGTCTGCCGAACGCAGGTTTCGAGTCGACGCGCAACGAGAATCAACAATTCATCGCCACACGGGTGGCCCAGACTGTCGTTGATGTTTTTGAAACGATCCAGATCGAGGAACAACACACAGAATCGATAGCCGTCGTTTTGATGAGTACGTCCCAGAGCCAGTCGCAAATGTTCAGTGAACAATGACCGATTCGGTAGCCCTGTCAGCGCGTCGTGAAAAGCTGCGTGACGGAAATGCTCACGACTCTCCTGAAGCTCTTTGCCGGCGCCCTCCAGTTTTTCAACATACCGATTGAGTTCTTCAAGATGTTGTTCGGCTTGTTCGGCTCGAAGACGCTCAGCTTCAGCGCGCGCGTGTTCAGCCTCAGCGCGTTCGCGCTCGGCGCGTTCAGCCTGCGCTGCCGTAGCTCTGATGTCCTCGAGATATTTTTCGTACGTGAAGTAAATGATCGAGATGATCGGCAACGGCGCCAGGACGGCGTAAAAGCTGATCGTGTTCTCCAATTTCACAATGCCGCCGGCTAGAAAAGCGCCGATAAAGTAAGTGAGAGATGACCAAAGATAATGACTGCTCCACGCCTGCCACAGCGGCCGTTGGGTTTTGAGACCGAGGCAAATCGCTACCAGCCAGGTGTGGAATAGATACTGCGCAACTGCCACCACACAGAGAATAACGAGACTGAGCGAATACGATTGCGACGCAATATTGAGATCAATGCCGAATAGTAGACGCGCTATGGCGCCGGTGGTGAAGATTGCGCTCGCGTTTGCACCTGCATTGAAGAGGATGGTCATCCAACGTCTGCTGATGCGCAATCCCGAACTCAAGCCGTCGGCAGCAGCAACTACCACGGCGGCCTCCGGTCCATAGAGCAGAAAGGTGAGGAAAACGAATGTATCGGCAACCGTAATCGTCGTGTTGACGCGCGGAACTTTAATCGCGATACGTGAACTGATAGCTACGGTTAATAAGAACAGTAACAGAAAACGAAAGTCGAGTTGGTTGTAAGGGAGTTTGTGGACCGAATACAAAAAGAGCGTACCGCCAAGCGCAACGACCGACCACATATAGCGGTTAATGAGTGTTTGTCTTGCCGAAGTCTCTGGCATGTTGAATCACGCGCTGTAGTGAGGTTAGAAATAGAGTAGATCGTAATGGCCGGCCACATTGAAACCCAGGCTCAAATAGAACGATTTAGTTCGAGTGCTTTGATCCTCTACAAATAGATAAAGTGCGTTCGTGCGTTTCAGCAGAATGCGGCCAAGATCTGTGACACAACGATGGCCGAGCCCTTTGCCCCGCTCTTCCGCTCTTACATAAATACCTTCGATGTAACTCGCCTGCGGCGTATCCGCGATGATGTCAGCCTTGAAGATGAGTTGCCCATTCTCGATCAGAATCCACACACGGTTCTTTTCAATGCGCCGGAGATAGCGTTCGCGGAAACCGGCGGGGTCTTTCTTTAGCGGATCGACACCACTGACTTCGAAGGCCATCGCCGCCTGGGCTTGGACCACGTGCTCGAGATCTTCGCGTCTAGCCGGGCGCAGACCAGTGACTTCACCTTGTTCCGCGAATGGCTCTCGACGCTCTAAAAAGAGTATCGGACATACGAGCCGGGGCGACTGGTCCTTCGAGGAGTAGTAACTCCAGAAGCGTTCGACGGCATTGTGCTCGCCCATCAGTAAATGAGTTGCACTCTCACGACGAGCAAGTGAGGCAAAGGTCTGGATAGCACGATCGGTATAAGCTTCAAAGAGGATCGTGTGGCCAATGAGTGCAACACCCTCCACTCTGTTCTCTTCATCGCGACAGGTATAAAACTTCCCACGGTTCAGCGGATTGATGAAACCGTTGTCGCGGATGAATCCTGCCATGATTACGTTAGTCAGAGAGTTGCTCGAGAGCGCCGACAGAATGTGCTCTTCACTTCCAGGCAAAGGAGAAGTGACTACGGGCAGCGTAGCCGTTCCCGCTGCGGCAGGCGGTGCAACATCGTTGTCGAGTTTAGGAGCTGGAGTGGCCATAAGTTTGATGATTAAGTTGTTTACTGTATCGAGCCGTCATCCTGTACAGCAGCCATTTCCGTGGAGCCATCGCCGTTAATGAGTATCGACAAGGCCCAAACGCCGCCACCGTCGCCGATCGCCACGCCATCACCAATGGCAACTCCATCCGAAAAAAGTATGCCGTCGCCAATAGCTACTCCATCGCCGATGGCGACGCCGCTCGCGAGGCTACTACCCAAAAAGAAGATATAGCCATCACCAATCGCCACGCCGGTGCTGGTCAGGACGTTATCTCCGATTGCCACGCCATCGCCGATTGCCACACCATCACCGATTGCGACGCCATCGCCGATCGCAACACCATCACCGATTGCTACTCCGAGATCGTAGATTCGATGATAACGAGTGATAAGAGTTACACCAGTAGCGTAGCCGTGATTGAGGATGATTCCCTGGGCCCACGGGAAAGAGAAGCCCTCTATTGACGAAGATGGGGTGGGAGGCGCGGATACGATTAGCAGTGGTGCTCCCAGCAAGGTTGCGTTTGATAAATCGGTACGTACCAGTCTCGTCAAACGAACTGCACCTTCAATGTTCAACTGGCCCGCGCCCTGTTCGAGCATGTTATGACCAGCAAGCGGTTGGGCGGTGTACATCAGGATCATCTTGACGAGATTCGGAGTAAGTTTTGGATTTGCCTGAAGGAGCAGCGATGCCGTGCCTGAGACGAGTGGCGTAGCCATCGAGGTGCCACTCATTCTCATCATCTTATGATTGCTGCCGCTACTTGGTGTGCATTCGAGTTGCGGGAAGTCCGCAATGAGTTTATTGGACCTGCTCTGCGCGGCTATGAGTTTGTTACCGGGTGCGACGAGATCCGGTTTGAAGATGTGGTCGTAGTAGCGAACGCCGTTAACAATGCGATAACTCCGTGTCGGTCCACGCGAGCTATAAGTGGTAACGCGATCGTCAGCGCGTGTGTCGGTGCCAAAGGAGTTAGACGCACCAACCGTGATTACCGCAGGTTCGTTTCCGGGAGCGTGAATGCGTCCATAGATCTTTCTTCCGGTAGCGTCCGTGCCGTCGTTGCCGGCCGCGGCCACAACTACAAGCCCCGCATTCACAACCCGGCGAGCAGCGAGACATAGTGGGTCATCTTTATATGAATCTACCGCCGGCGCGCCCAAACTCAGGTTAACGACTCTTATTTTGTATTTCTGATAATTCTTCTCGCCCAGTGGTTTGGCTGGATCAACTGGTGAAAGGATCCAGTTGAGCGCCCGCATCACATTTGACACTGCACCAACTCCGCGTGAATTAAGTACGCGGAGGTTAATCACCTTGGCTTCCGGCGCCACTCCGGTATAAGCGCCATGTGCGACGTGGTCCACTCCGGCAGCAAGCGACGCGACGTGTGTCCCGTGGCCGTAAGGATCGTCGAGGCGGCCTTCGCCCGTGAAGTCGAATTGTGCTTCAATTCTGCTTCCAATCTGGTGATGTTCCTTATCGATGCCGGAGTCGAGTACTGCGATGTTGACGTCTTTGCCTTTGAGACCACTGTTGCCGGACTGGGTGCGCATGTACGCAGCGCCGGTAGTTGTTTCGACGTGCCCCAAGAGGCCGACTTCCCTGTCGAGAGAGATGAATTCCACTTCTTCGAACTCAGACAATTCCTTGATGACACTCGATGGCAGTTCGACGACGGACGAATTGAATTCTCCAAATTCGTCTTTAACGCGGATGCCGGCACGTCGCAGCAATGCCTTCAATGGGCCACTCGGAGCGGAATTGAGCTGAAGAATGATTTGAACCGGTTCGTCAGTACTTCGCTGTTGCGGGCTCAAGGTTTGTGAGATCTTTTCATCCTTACTGCGCTTAGTTGTTTTGACTTTGTTTGCTTCAGCTCCGACCCGCTGCGGGTTGATACCGAGCCCGCAAAGACAAAAGAGAAACGCGCAGCCGGTTAGTAGTGAAGCAATGGTGGATAGCCGCTTGGTTTTCATGGAGCCCCCGTAGTTCGAAGTGCAAAGTCATCCCTGGGTCATCGACAGGCACTTTGCACCGCCCGTGCCGCTATGCCGCACAAAAAAACTGCCTGATTTACAAGGAATTATTTCGATTCGGGCACGATGAATCACCGTGGCAGGTCAGATTGATTTCGCGAGGTCATACTGACTAAACTCGCAACATGTGCGGCCGATTTACTCTTAGAGCACCGGACGGAAGAAAGATCGATCGGATCAATTGGGGCGATTATCAAGATCTGGTTCCGCGCTATAACATCGCCCCGACCCAGGATGTCCTCACCGTTGTGGAGCGTGAAGCGCATCGTGAGGCCACGTTCCTTCAATGGGGTCTGATTCCGTTCTGGAGCAAAGATGCAAAGGGATTCATAAACGCGCGCGTCGAGACGATCGAGCAAAAGACCAGTTTCAAAGAATCCTTTGAAAAGAGGAGATGCCTGGTCCTCGCGGATGGTTTTTATGAGTGGGAGCGGATGGGCAAGATCGCGCAACCTTACTACTTTCGAATGAAAGATGGAGTACCCTTTGCTTTTGCCGGCGTGTGGGACCGTTGGCGCAACAATGACCGCATAATAACTTCCTGCGCAATCATCACCACCACAGCGAATGAATTGTTAGCTACGATTCATAATCGAATGCCTGTAATACTGGGCAGCGAATCATACAATCTGTGGCTTAACGAGGAATCGCGAGCCGCTGATTTGAAAGACCTGCTCGTTCCCTACCCCGCCGATCAGATGACCAGCCATGCCGTCAGCTACGAGGTCAACAGTACCAAGGTTGACGACGAGCGCCTGCTACGCCCTGTTACACCAAACATCGGTGTCACCCTCAGCTTGTTCTAGTCTGACAAAAAATTCTGAGCCCTGAATGATAGTTTCGGGCGCAGTTATTCGCCTTAACAAACGTCTGAAAATTTTTCGAAAGGAGAAACTTAAGGTGAATACTGTTCATATTAATGCCAAACGAATCTTTTTCGCTCTATTCATCGCAACTCAAATCGTGCTTGCTGCCGGCATCAGTCAAGCTCAACCTTACCAAACTATCAACACTGAAAACTCGATCGTCGGCGACGATCTGAGCCGAACCGTCACAACCGTTCAAAGCGGCGACAACCCACTTAATCGCTTCCGGATAACCGAAGTAAAAAAAGCAGACTTATCGAACCAGGCACTCAAAGGCGTAATCCTGCTATTGCCACCGCTGGGAAGCGGTTTTCAAAATTATGAGGTCGGTGAAAACGGTGACTATAACAATTCCTTCGTCGCGTTCTTCGCGCGCCGCAACTTTCTCGTCTTTGGTTATACGCCACGACAGTGGAGTCTAACTGCCGGCGACTGCGAAAGCGGAACGATCGATTGTTCGCCGATGGCTGACTGGGGAATGGCGACCATAAACAGCGACGTCTCATATGTACGTCAGCAGATTGTGGCTGCATATCCTGACCTGAAGATCGTCATCGGCGGATTATCAATGGGCAGCATAGCTGCAATGGCAGCAATAAACGCGCAGCCAAATGATTACGCAGGGGCGATTCTAATCGAAGGCACGATTCACGATCCGGACGCGAACGTGCGCGCGATCAACGCAAACTTCTGCTCTAACTGGGAAGCGCTTCTTGCAGCCGGTGTGTATTACGACGGGCAAAGCGGACCGGCCATTAAGGCACTGAGCCAAATGGCCCAGGTCGCGCCGAACGCGCTAACTGTTTTCCCGGGTTTTCCTCCCGGATTGACCAATCACCAGGCTTTTGTATTGGCACTCAGTGCGCCGCCATTGTCACCGTTAGCTCCGCGACCGAATTATTACAATCTGAAAGGTAGTGTAGTTGAGGATCGATTCTTCTACGCGAACGAGCCACTGGTCCATGCGAACCTGGCGACGTTTTTTGATTACGCGCCGGTCCGGTCGTTGCGTGACCTAAATTGCGGGTTGGCTGGCGAGACAACGTATACGAACAACCTGGGAAGTTTTACTGGTCCCGTTATCATGTTTGCCGCCGGACACGGTTTTGGCTCAGCGATGTTCAGCACTGCCCAGTTGATGACCTCAGCGAACGTGACGATCAATTCCAATCAGGAGTATGGGCACGTCGATTACATGTTCGCAAACGATCATCTACACGACCTCGAACACCCAATCCACACCTGGCTCTTACAGAAGCCGTTTAAATAAAGCCACAATTAGGCACATAAGGCACAAATGGTATGACTATCATTTTTGTGCCTTTTGTGCTTTTTTGTGGGTCATTCCAGGTCCAGCAACCAGATGTCGCTCTCAGAAGAGTAAATTGTGTAGTACAGAAGTTCGCGGTCTGGCGATATGTCGACAAAGCGAATCTCATTTTCACCAGACGAGAACACTTCGCGCGTTCGCTTTGTCTTAACGTCACCAATGTAGAGCTTGTTGTTGAAAAAGAAGATGAAGCGAGTGCTGTCGCTGAGCCATGTCGCACTGCCGCCAAACTCCGTCAGTTTCTCGTACTGATTCGTTTCCAGTGAAAAGCACGCAACCACCTGAGGTGGTCCACTCAGATTACCAATCAGCCTCTTTCCATCGGGCGACCAGTCCCAGGCAACAAAGCGTTGGTTATCGGGCGCCATTGGGAGCAGTCGCAGGTTTTGTTCGGCCCACGGTTTATTCACGTCGACGATTGAATTTACCAAGTTGCTTCGAAAGAGTATTTGTGTACCGTCCGGAGACCAAAGCGGAAAAGAAGTATCACCAGGAGTGTCGAAAGTAAGTTGACGAAGATTTGTCGCGTCCGCGTCCAGCACCCAGATCTCATAGCGACCACTGCGATCGGAAGTGAAAGCGATTCTCTTTCCGTCAGGTGACCAGCGTGGGTAACGATCGAAAAACTTGTCATTGGTAAGATCGCGCCATTGCGTGCCGTCGCGGCTGACAACAACAATGTCGTCCTGTGTGCGACGTACCGCGCGCATAACAAACCGTGTGCCGTCCGGTGAAAGCTCAGGACGCACTAAGTTGCGATCGCCCCGCGTAATCCATAAGGGCTCTCCTACAGTCTTCTCGGCATTTGAATCAAACTTGACGGCTTGAATATTTGAGCGCTGAAGAGTTTGAACGTAGATCATGCGCCGGCCATTACCCGAAAAGCTCAAGTGGCGATTGAAATTTGAAGGAGTTAAAACGGCTTCCGCTTCACCCTGAACTTTCCCGGTTTCCTCATCGATCGCCACTCGCCAGAAGCTCATGCTGCCACTGCGATCGCTGGCAAAATAAAGAAACTTGCCGTCTGGTGACCAAACCGGATTCCAGTTAGTCGAAGCATCTTTGGTGACGACTTCGATTTCACCGCCATTCGGGGAGATCGTCGCGATATCGCTTCGGCCGGCGTTCGGGGGCATGAACCAGAACGCGATACGGTTTCCGTTCGGAGACCAAGATGGCTGCATCGCATCGTTTTCAAATAAGAAACGTTTCTCGCCTGTTTCGACGTTCGCGATCCATAAAGCGCTGGTAAATGTATTCCTCGTCGTCGGCGCTTCTGCATGACCAGCCGTACTGCAAACAATCTCACTGCCATCAGGAGACCATGAAGGATGAAAGCAGCCCGGCACGACGAGCCTGACATTCTCTCCACTCGCTTCCATCACATAAACTCCGGCAGGCTCGCGGCTCGATCGAAAAGCAATACGTTCACCATTTGGTGAAAACGCCGGCGCGATCTCGTCGGAGGGTGTGTTTGGTGTCAGTGGCGTTGCATTCTTTCCGCCAACTCTTTGCACAAACAGATCGAAGTTGCCGTTCTGGTTGCTTGCGTAGACGAAACTCCTGCCGTCAGGTGCAAGACTGGGAAAGAACTCCGTGCCGTGTTCGCTGGTGAGTTGCAGATGCGCGGCGCGCGACCAATCAAGTGTTTTCGCCTTCAGCCATACTGACCACGCAATAACCGCCATCACCAAGATCAGAACGCACGTAACGGCGGGCCATAGCCAACGACGGCGCACAACTGTGCCCAGCACCGATCCGGATACACTCGCCGACGAATCAATCTCGCGCAGCAGACGTCGAAGGTCGGCGCGAAAATCGGAGGCAGTTTGGTAACGCAGCTCCCGATCTTTATCCAGTGCTTTGTTGAGTATGCGATCGAGATCCAGTGGGAGACTGGGCGCGATCGTAGTTACTGGAGTTGGCGGCATCGAGAGGATTGCGTTGATGGTGGCTTGTCGCGTCTCTGCCGAGAATGGTTTTTGCCCCGTAGCGAGCTCGTACAGCACTACGCCAAGACTCCAGATATCGGTGCGATGGTCCACCGCTTCTCCCGAAGCCTGCTCGGGCGACATATAGGCCAGCGTTCCCATGGCAATGCCGAGTTGCGTATGTGCCGTCACTCCCGGCGCGGATTTCACTTCCGTGAGTTTCACCAAGCCAAAATCCAGCACCTTCGCGTAGCCATCAGGCCGGACCATCACGTTGTCAGGCTTGACGTCGCGATGAATGATGCCCGATTGATGAGCTGCGCCTAACGCTTCCGCAACCTGTGCAACGATCGGCAAGAGTTCCTTCAACGTCAGCTTGTCTCGCAATGACGAAAGCGTTTTGCCCTCGACTAATTCCATCGCTATGAAGTGGAGACCTTTGTCTTCGCCGACTTCATAGATCGTTACCAGATTCGGATGGTTCAACGCAGAAAGCGCGCGCGCTTCACGCTGAAAACGACTTAGTCGATCGCCGTCTACAACAAACGGCAACGGCAAAACTTTGAGCGCGACCATGCGACCGAGCTTTATGTCACGAGCGAGGTAGACTTCACCCATCCCACCGGCGCCTAACAGTTTTTCGATCTGGTAGTTTCCGAGTTCCTGGCCCACTAAAGTGGTAATAACGGTGGTGAGCCTGGAGTCCTCCGCCAGCACCTGCGCTGCTACCTTCATCGCCGACTGTTCCATGAAATGTGCCGCCTGCGCCTGCGCCTTTAACAAACTCAGAACTTCATCGCGCAACACAGCATTGTCTCGAGCGGCGCTCGCGACAAACGCTTCCCTCTCTTCCGGAGGTTGTTCGAGCGCCTGCTCGAGCAGTGCGTCAACTTGTTTCCACAGCTCGCGATCCATTTGCTAGTTGTT